>NZ_JBFAIU010000125.1:0-19711 GCF_040654855.1 Asanoa sp. NPDC050611 | reverse complement strand
GTGATGTCCTCGCAGGTCATTCGTTCCCCCATCAGTCGTCGAACCGGCCGTCCCAGCCCGGCCGGTTGGTCCGGTAGATCCGCGCGGCGGCCTCGTCGAGCCGGCGGGCCGCCTTCGACGTGATCAGATAGCCGGGTCCCGCGGCCAGCCGCAGGGGGTGCAGCCAGCCTTGTCGCACCATGCGGGACACCGCCGTCCGCACCGCGGGCGGTGCGATGCCGAGGGGTGCGAGCAGGCGCACGAGGGCGGCGACGGGGGCCCTGCCGCCACGAGGGTGCAGGTAGTCGCCATAGAGGTCGAAGAGTGCCGACCGTGCCTGCATGACCGCACATTGTGACAGCCACTTTCAAGATAAGCTAGATGCTGTCACATCAATACCGGCTCGGTTTGGGCCCAGCGGTGGTTATCAGGGAAAATCATTGGTCGGCGCCCCGCGAGGCGCCCTCGGGTAACACGGTGCCACGGGCCGTAGCGTGGCACCGCCGAAACGAAGTGGCTGTGGGAAGACCCACCACCCTGGCGAGTCTGAGGGGAGACAACATGGCGGCGATGAAGCCGCGGACGGGCGATGGTCCGCTGGAGGTCACCAAGGAGGGCCGGGGCATCGTGATGCGGGTTCCGCTGGAAGGCGGAGGGCGGCTCGTCGTTGAGATGACCCCTGACGAGGCCAACGCGCTCGGTGACGCACTGAAGACCGCCGCCGGCTGACGTCCGACCGTGCCCGCCGGCACGCCCGCCCAGGGCTGCCGGCGGGCCTCTATGTCTCGACGGCTGCCCGCAGATCGGACGGCCCAGCACAACCCCGGGAGGCCGGCGTGCCCACGTTCCGTTTCATCGACCCGGCCGAGGTCGATGCGCAGACCCTCGTCGTGCCCGTGCGGGCCGGCGCGCCTCCGACCGGCGGGCTGCCCGCCGACGTCGTGGCGATGGCCGCTGACCACAGCGGCAAGGCCGGCGTGGTCGAGGTGCTGCCCCGGCCCACCCAACAGCCGGCCAAGGTGCTGCTCGTCGGCATCGGCGACGGTCGCCCGCACGGCTGGCGATCCGCCGGCGCGGGTCTGGCCCGGTCCACCGCCCGGACCGCGACCGTCACCGTGACCCTCGCAGCCGAGGCCGACCCTGACATCCGCGCGTTCGCCGAGGGCGTCCTGCTCGGCTCCTACCGCTTCCGGCTCGCCGAGCCGAAGCCCGGCGGCGCGCCCGAGCTGACCGAGGTGCTGCTGGCCGGCGCGCCGGACGAGGCCGCCCTGGCCGCCGCCAGGGTCACCGCCGAGGCCACCACGCTGGCCCGGGACCTCACCAACATGCCGTCCGACCAGAAGACGCCGGAGTGGTTCGCCGAGCGCGTCACGGCGGCCGCCGCGGCGTACGACGGTGTGACCGTCTCCGTCCGTGACCCTGACCAGCTGGAGGCCGAGGGCTTCGGCGGCATCCTGGCCGTCGGCGGTGGCTCCGCGCGCGGCCCGCGCCTCGTCGAGCTCGCCTGGGCTCCGGAGCACGCCACGCAGCACGTCGTGCTGGTCGGCAAGGGCATCACGTTCGACACGGGCGGCATCTCGATCAAGCCGCGCGACGCGATGAAGCTCATGCGCAAGGACATGGGTGGCGCGGCGGCCATCGTCGCCGCGACCATCGGCGCCGCCGCGCTGCGCCTGCCCGTCCGGGTGACCGCGCTCGCGCCGCTGGCCGAGAACCTGGTCAGCGGCTCGGCCTTCCGCCCGGGCGACGTCATCCGGCACTACGGCGGCCGCACCAGCGAGAGCAACAACAGCGACGCCGAGGGCCGGCTCGTGCTGGCGGACGCGCTCGCCTACGCGGTCGACACGCTGGCGCCGGACGTGATCGTCGACCTGGCCACGCTGACCGGCGCCAACGCGGTCGCGCTCGGCAAGCGCACGGCCGCGCTCTACAGCGACAACGACGGGCTGGCGAAGGCGCTCGAAGGCGCCGCGGTGGACGCCGGCGAGCAGGTCTGGCGGATGCCGCTGACCGCCGACTACCGCGACTTCCTCTCCAGCGAGCTGGCCGACCTGAGCAGCATCGCCTCCGAGGGCGGCGCGGGCTCGGTGATGGCCGCGCTCTACCTGGCCGAGTTCACCGGGCCGCTGCGCGACCGCTGGGCGCACATCGACATGTCGGCACCGTCCTGGGCCGACTCGGACAGCGCCGAGCTGACCAAGGGCGCCACCGGCTGGGGCGTACGCACGCTGCTCCGTTGGCTGGCGGCCCTCTAGCGGCGGACCGCGGTGAGCAGGCCGGCACCGGTGGGCAGCAGCGCCGGGACCCAGTCGTCCGAGTCGCGCAGGTCCTTGACGACCTCGCGGATCAGCACCGTCTCCGCGTCCCGGGCGGCCGGGTCGCCGATCCGGCCGCCGGCCAGGGCGTTGTTGACCGCCAGCACGCCGCCGGTGCGCAGCAGGCGCCCGGCGGCGGCGACACAGGCCGCGTACTCGGTCGGGTCCGCGTCGACGAAGACCAGGTCGTATCCGTGGTCGGTCAGCCGCGGCAGCACGTCGAGCGCACGCCCGGTGATGATCCGCGTACGCGACGGCGCGAACCCGGCCTCCTGGAAGATCCGCCGGGCCACCCGCTGGTGTTCGTTCTCCACGTCGATCGTGGTGAGCACCCCGTCGGGGCGCATGCCGCGGAGCAGCCAGACGCCGCTCACCCCGGTGCCGGTGCCGATCTCGACCAGCGACCGGGCGTTGCCGGCGGCGGCGAGCAGGCGCAGGGCGGCTCCGGCACCCGGTGTCACGCACGGCAGACCGACCTCGTCGGCGAGTCGACGCGCCGTCTGCAGCACCAGGTCCTCCGGCGGGTACGCGTCGGCGAACTGCAGCGCCTGCGCTGTGGCCGGGCCGGCGGCGCCCATGGTGAACCTCCGTGCGAGGGGGAGCGGGGGGACCGGGTATGAGCGTAGAGCGCACCGTCGGTGTTGGATGGACGGCGGTGCGGTGAAGGCGTTGGGCAACTGCCGAATGGTCTTCAGGTATCCATGTAATCCTTGAGTCGGGGTAGTGGGCGACGACCGGGAGGCGACGTGACCGACGGTTGGAACTGGCAACAGCCCGGCGACGGCCGGCCCTCGGGCCAGCAGGTCCCCGGCGCGATGCCGGCCAACCCCGTGCCGCCGGGCCCCATGCCGCCCAGCTACGTGCGCCCCGTGCCGCCCAGCTCCGCGCCGCCGACCAGCCCGATGCCGACCAGCCCCATGCCCGCCGGACCCATGCCCGCCGGCCCCAGGCCGACCGGCTACGGCCCGGCCGCACCTGTCAACGGGGCCAGCCCGTGGTGGTCCGACGCCCTCGGCGACCCGTGGCGCGACCCGCACGCCGCGGCCGCCGTCGTGCTCCCGCCCGGTCCGACCGGCGCCGCCGAGCCCGAGCCCGTGGTCGACCCCGACGCACCGCGCCCGCCCGGCAACCGCTCGGTCCTGCTCGTCGCCGTCGTGTCCGCGCTGCTCGCGGGCCTGCTCGGCGGTTCGCTCGGCTACGCGTTCGCCGCCCGCAACGGCATCGGCGGTGGCGGCGCCGCGCTCGGCGGCAACGGCGCGAGCCCGCCGGCCGCCGCCAACCGCCCGCCGGACTCGGTGGCCGGCGTCGCCGCGCGCCTGCTGCCGAGCGTGGTGACCGTCCGGGTGGCCTCGAGCAGCGGCTCCAGCCTCGGCTCCGGCTTCGTCGTGTCGGCCGACGGCTACGTGATCACCAACGACCACGTGGTCGAGGGCGGCGGCACCCAGACCTTCACCGCCGTGTTCAGCGACGGCAGCACGGCCTCGGGCAAGCTGGTCGGCCAGGACCCGGAGTCCGACATCGCCGTGATCAAGCTGGCCCGGTCCGGCCTCACGCCGGTCGAGTTCGGCGACTCCGACCAGATCGCGGTCGGCGACCCCGTGCTCGCGATCGGTTCGCCGCTCGCGCTGGCCAACACCGTCACGTCGGGCATCGTGAGCGCGCTCGACCGCACCATCCAGGCCGGCGAGCCGGGCGGTCCGGTCCGCTACTACGCGGCGATCCAGACGGACGCGGCGGTCAACCAGGGCAACTCGGGCGGCCCGCTGGTCGACATGGGCGGCCGCGTGGTCGGCGTCAACGCCGTGATCAAGTCGGTCTCGGCCGACGAGCAGTCCGCGGGCAACATCGGCCTGGCCTTCGCGATCCCGATCAACCAGGCCAAGCGGGTCGCGCAGGACATCATCGGGACCGGCAAGGCCCGCCGCACGGTGATCGGCGCGAAGGTGACCGAGGGCCGCACCACCGGCTCCGGTGTGCGGCTCGACACCGTCGAGGCGGGCGGCCCGGCCCAGGCGGCCGGCCTGCGCGCCGGCGACGTGGTGACCCGGATCGACCGCCACCCGCTGGAGGAGGCGACGGACCTGATCGCGATGGTCCGCAAGTACGCGCCGGGCTCGGTGGTCACGGTGGAGTTCCGCCGCGGCACGGAGACCCAGACCGCCTCGGTGACCCTGGCCGCGGACGCGCAGTAGCGGACGCCTCTCAGCTCGCGTTCACCAGCAGGCCGTTCCCTTCCCTTACCGGCCGCGCGTAGTGTTGCGCCGGGGACTGCACGAGGGAGGCCCGGTGTTCGAGAATCTGAACTGGTGGGAGATCGGTCTCCTTCTGCTGGTGGCCCTGCTGATCTTCGGCGACAAGCTGCCCAACGTGATCAGTGACGGGCTGCGCATGGTCCGCAACCTGCGCCGCATGGCCAGCAACGCGACCGGTGACCTGAGCCGCGAGCTCGGCACCGACATCCAGCTCGAGGACCTGCACCCGAAGGCGTTCATCCGCAAGCACCTGATCAGCGAGGAAGAGCAGGAGTCCCTGCGCAAGCCGCTGCAGAAGATGTTCGACGACGCCAAGACGGACCTGACCGGCGTGCACAACGACCTCAAGGACGTCGCGCAGGCGGTCGACCTCAAGAAGCCGGCCACCGAGGCCGCGGCGACCCCGGCGCCGGCTCCCCGGCGTTCGTTCGACGACTACACGTAGGGCGTCAGCGGCCCGCGGGACGCAGGCCGAGCGACTTGCCGATCAGCGACTCGCGGCGCACCGCCAGCCGGTCGGCCACCGCGGAGATCGCCTGGGCGGCGGGCGCGGACGGCTCGGCGAGCACGATCGGCAGCCCGGCGTCGCCGGCCTCGCGGACCCGGGTGTCCAGCGGGATCTGCCCGAGCAGCGGCACCTCGGCGCCGAGCGTACGGCTGAGCTTCTCCGCCACGATCGCGCCACCGCCCGATCCGAAGATCTCCATCCGCTCGCCCGTGGGCAGCTCCAGCCAGGACATGTTCTCCACGACGCCGATCAGGCGCTGGTGGGTCTGCAGCGAGATGGCACCGGCCCGCTCGGCCACCTCGGCCGCCGCGACCTGCGGGGTGGTGACCACGAGGATCTCCGCGCTCGGCAGCAGCTGGGCCAGGGAGATGGCCACGTCGCCGGTGCCCGGCGGCAGGTCGAGCAGGAGCACGTCGAGGTCGCCCCAGTAGACGTCCGCGAGGAACTGCTGCAGCGCCCGGTGCAGCATCGGGCCGCGCCAGACGACCGCCGCGTTCTGCGCGGTGAACATGCCGATCGAGATCACCTTCACGCCGTGCGCGGCCGGCGGCATGATCATGTCTTCCACCCGGGTGGGTCGCCCGGCGGCGCCCAGCATCCGGGGCACCGAGTGGCCGTAGATGTCGGCGTCGACCACGCCGACGGCGAGGCCGCGGGCGGCCAGCGCGGCGGCCAGGTTGACCGTGACGCTGGACTTGCCGACGCCACCCTTGCCGCTGGCGATCGCGTAGACCCGCGTGCGCGAGCCCGGCTGGGCGAACGGGATGACCGGCTCGGCGCCACCACCGCCGCGGAGGCGGGTCTGCAGGTCCTGGCGCTGCTCGGTGCTCATCACCCCGAAGTTGATCTCCACGCCGCTGACGCCCGGCACGGCGCTGACCGCATTCGTGATGTCGGTGTTGAGCTTGTCACGCAAGGGACAGCCGGCGACGGTGAGCAACAGCTCGACCCGTACCCGCCCGTCTTCGTCGATCGTGAATGACTTGACCATGCCGAGATCCGTGATCGGGCGGCGGATCTCCGGGTCGTCGACGGTGGCGAGTGCGGCCTGGACGGCGTCCTCGCGGGACGTGGCAGGTGCGGACATGATGCAACTGTATGTCGAAGCTCAGGCGTCGCTGTCCGCGTGGTCGTCCGGCTCACCCTCGGGTTGCTTGGCCTTGCGCTTCTTGCGCGGCCGCTCGTCGAGTTCCTCGAGCAGCCGGCTCAGCTCCGAGCGCACGAAGTCCCGGGTCGCGACCTCGCCGATCGCCAGCCGCAGCGACGCGATCTCCCGCGTCAGGTATTCGGTGTCGGCCTTCTGCGCGGCGGCCCGCCGCCGGTCCTCCTCCAGTGCGAGCCGGTCACGGTCGGCCTGGCGGTTCTGCGCGAGCAGGATCAGCGGCGCGGCGTAGGACGCCTGCAGCGACAGGATCAGGGTCAGGAACGTGAAGGTGTACGGGTCGAAGCGCCACCCGCTCGGTGCCAGGGTGTTCCAGCCGACCCAGAGCAGGATCACGATCGTCATGTAGACCAGGAACTTGGCGGTGCCCAGGGCCCGGGCGATCGCCTCCGACCAGCGGCCGAACGACTCCGGGTCGAACCTGGGCAGCTTCAGCCGGTGCGGCTCCCGCGGCTGGTCGAGCCGCGGCGCGCGGCGCGGCTCAGCCATCCGCGCCGCCGTTGCGGCCGTTCGGTGCCGTGCGGTGCGGCACGGCCACCGGCGAGGCCGGCACGTCGTCGGGCACGTCGCGGTCGCGCCAGTCCGGCGGCAGCGAATGGTCGAGCACGTCGTCGACGGTGACGGCGCCGACCAGCCGGTTGCTCTCGTCGACGACCGGCATCGCGACCAGGTCGTACATGGCCATCCGGCGGGTGATCTCGATCAGCGGCGTGTCGGGCCGCAGCGGGTTGATGCCGGCGTCCACCACGCCGCCGAGGATCTCCGACGGCGGCTCGCGGAGCAACTTCTGGAAGTGCACCATGCCCAGGTATTTGCCGGTCGGCGTGGCCATCGGCGCGCGGGCGACGAACACCTGCGCCGCCACCGCGGGCGGCAGTTGGGCCTCGCGGATCCGGGCCAGCGCGTCGGCGACGGTGGCGTCCGGCGTGAGGATCACCGGCTCGGAGGTCATCACGCTGCCGGCCGTGCCCGCCGCGTACTTGAGCAGCTGCCGGACCGGCTCCGCCTCGTCGGGCTCCATCAGGTCGAGCAGCGCCTGCCGCTCCGGGCCGGGCAGCTCGCCGAGCAGGTCGGCCGCGTCGTCGGCGTCCATCTCCTCGAGGATGTCGGCGGCCCGCTCCTGGTCGAGCACGGCGAGGATCTCGATCTGGTCGTGCTCGGGCAGCTCGCTGAGCACGTCGGCGAGGCGCTCGTCGTCGAGCGCGGCGGCGACCTCGTTGCGCCGGGTGTCGGACATCTCCTGCAGCGCGTTGGCCAGGTCGGCCGGGCGCATCTGCTCGAGCACCGCGAGCAGGCCGGCCGTGCCCTGGGTGTCGGTGAGCCCGATCAGCCCGCGGACCCGGTCCCACTCCAGCTCGACGAGCTGGCCGCGGCGCGTGAGCCGGCGGCTGGGCTGGCGCACCGCGACCTTGGCCAGCGACCACTCGCCGGTGCGGTTGGTCTCCATGGCGAGATCGACCACCACGCCCGGGGTCTCCTCGGGCAGGATCGTCACCCGGCGGTCCAGCAGGTCCTCGAGGACCAGCAGCTCGTTGGGGCGCTTCTCGAAGCGGCGCAGGTTGAGCGTGCCGGTGCTGAGCACGACCGCGTCCGGGTCGATCGAGGTGAACCGGCCCATCGGCAGGAAGATCCGGCGCCGCACGGTCATCTCCGCGACGAGGCCGACCACCTGGGGCGGACGGTTGGTGGTGCGCAGCCGGGCGACGGCGTCGCGGACCCGGCCGACCTGGTCACCGTTGGGGTCGTAGACCGCCAGGCCGGCGAGCCTCGCGATGTAGACCCGCGCCGTCGTCACGAGACCAGCCTAATTCCCTAGGCTGTGGCCCATGTCTACCGTCGCGTACGAGATCGTCGACGTCTTCACCGACCGGCCGTTCACCGGCAACCCGCTCGCCGTGGTGTTCGGCGGCGAGGAGCTGGCGGCGACGCAGATGCAGGCGCTGGCCCGCGAGTTCAACCTGTCGGAGACGGTCTTCGTGCTGCCGCCGTCCCCTGGTGCGCAGGCCACCTACCGGGCGCGGATCTTCACGCCCAACAGCGAGCTACCGTTCGCCGGCCACCCGAGCGTCGGCGCGGCGGTGACCGCGAGCGCCCGGGGCGTGTTCGCGGCCGGCGAGGTCGTCCAGGAGTGCGGCGCCGGTCTGCTTCCGGTGGTGGTGTCCGGTTCGAGTGCGACGCTGACCGGCGGCACCGCCACCGTCGGCGAGCCGCTCGACCCGGGCCCGCTGCTGGCCGCGGTGAGCCTGACGGCCGAGGATCTCGACTCGGCGGCCCCGCCCCGGGTCGCCGGCTGCGGCCTGGAGTTCCCGTACCTGCCGGTGCGCGCCGACGCGGTGGCCAGGGCCCGGGTCGACAGCGCCGCCGCGCGCGGCGTGGTGGCCGACAGCATCGACGTGTTCGCCTGGGACCCCCAGTCCTTCACCGCACACGCGCGGGTCTTCGCCCCGGGCCTGTCGGTGCCCGAGGACCCGGCCACCGGCTCGGCCGCCCTCGGGCTCGGCGTCTGGCTGGTCGCGGGCGGGCTGTTGCCGGCCGACGGGGAAAGCGGCTACGTCGTGCACCAGGGTGTCGAGCTGCACCGGCCGTCGGTGCTGGAGTGCGTGGTCTCCACCGCGGGCGGTGCCGTGACCAACGCTCGGGTGACCGGCAACGTGGTGCCGATCGCCCGCGGCGAGATGGCGGTGCCGCCGTTCGTCGGATAATACGACTGGCGGTATATACCGACGGTCGGTAGCATCGGGCCATGGCGATGCAGGAACCGACATTCTTCATCCTGACCGCGCTGGCCGAGCAGCCACTGCACGGCTACGGCGTGATCCGCGCGGTGACCGACCTGTCCGGCGGCCGGATCACGCTGCGGGCGGGCACGCTCTACGCGGCGCTCGACCGACTCACCGAGGAGGGCCTACTCGTCGTCGACCGCGAGGAAGCCGTCGACGGCCGGCTGCGGCGCTACTACCGGCTGACCGACGACGGCACCACCGCGCTGTCGGCCGAGGTCGACCGGCTGCGGGCCAACGCCGCGATGGCGGGGGCCCGGCTGCGCCGGACCACCCGGCTCGCGTTCGGCGCCGGGCGGTGAACCCGCTCGAGCGCCGTTACCGACGACTGCTGCTCGCCTATCCCCGCGGCTACCGCCGGGCGCGGGGCGAGGAGTTGGTGACGACCCTGCTGGAGGGTGCGCCGCCCGACCGGACGCGCCCGGCGGTCGCAGAGGCGTGGGACCTCGTCCGGGGCGGGCTGCGGCAACGCTTCGGGCCGCCGCACGGGCGCCGCTACACCGCGCTGGCCGTGCTCGGCGCGGCCGCGCTCGCCTGGGTCGCGTTCGGCGGGGCGCTGCGGGTCGCCGGCGAACCTGATCCCGGCGACGTGGCGCTGCCGGCGGCGATGTCGCTCATGCCGCCCGACGTCATGGCCGCAGGGCGGGCCGAACGGAACTGGACGTCGTCCGGCGGGCCGACCGAGGTGGAGGTCACCTACGCACCGGGGTCGCGGCCGCTACCCGAGCTGATCGCCGCCCTGCGCGAACGGGCGCTGGCCGAGGGCTGGACGGGGGTGGCCGTGAGCGCCACCGGGTTCACGGTCGAGCGCGGCGGCGAGACCATGGTCGTCACCGTGGGCACCGGCCCGACGGAGTTCGGCATCAGCCCGTTCGTCGACATCCGCTACCCACTGCCGGGGCCGCTGCTCCCGACCGCGGCCGCCGCCGTGGTGCTGGGTGGGCTGACCGGTTGGCTCCTGACGGCGTGGACGCTGCGCCGGTTCCGGTCACGGGCGGCGACGAGCCGGCTCGCCATCGCGCTGACCGGCGTGCCCGCCCTGCTGTTCATCACGGCGTCGGCGATCGGCGTCGCCCTCAACGCCCGCGGCAGCACCCTCACGATGGCCTTCTCCGCCGCCCTGCCCGAGCGGCTCGGCCTCCTCTTCGGTGCGGTGACGCTGGTCCTCGCGGCGCTGCTGCCGGTCGAGCGCCGGACCGCCACCCCGCCGGTCGACGCGGTCCGGGCGGGCACGCGCATCCTCGCCGCGGTCCACCTCGCGTTCGGCGTCGCGATCGCGACCGTCTTCGTCACCTTCGCGGTGCGCATGTGGGCCACCGGGGCGAACCGGGCCGAGATGGTCAGCGGCTTCCACGACCCGAAGCTGGTCCTGCCGTTCGCGGTCTACGTGCCCGTCGCGCTGCTCTACTACTCCGGCGTCCTCCTGTCGCCGCTGCTCCTGCTGGTCTCGGTGCCGCTGCTCGGCGTCGGGCGCGGCCGGGTCAGCCCGGCCGCGTGGCGGGTCCTGCTGGTCGCCGCCATCTCCGCCGCGACGCTGCCGGCCCTGCTGCTCACGCCGTACGGCGGCGACGTGGCGCGCTGGTGGCTCGACTAACGCCGCCGCACCTTGTGGAGGCGGAACGGCTTGCGGGTCGGCCGGGCCGCCGGTGTCTCGCGGGGCGGCTCGGCGAGGCTGTCGTCGGGCAAGTCGGGCCGGGTGACGACCGGGCCGTCGGCGGCCGGGCTCAGGCAGCTCAGCGTGCAGTCCATCGCCCACCGCTCGAGCAGCTGGTCGGTCGTGCCCGACGCGTTGAGCCGCTTGCCGCCGACCTGCGGCGCGACCGCGTTCCACTCGTCGTCACCGGGCTGCACCCGGCGCACGTCGGCGGTCCAGGTGACGATCCGGCCGCCGTGGTCGCCGCGCAGCGTCACCTCGGCGGTGGTCGCGCCGGCGAGCCCGGGCAGCCGCTGCTCGCCGATGCCGCTGATCACGTAGAGCGCGCCGTCGACCGGGACGCACCAGAGCCCGCGGGGCTCGCCGCCGTCGACGGACACCCAGGCCACGGCCGCCTTCTTGATCGCCTCTTCCACCACCGGGTCGGTCACCCTCCCATCCTGCCCGGCACGGGGGCGTGCTGGCCATGGTCGACCTCGTCCAGCACGCCGACGAGCCCGTCCACCGCGCGCCCGGACCAGCCCTCGTCGGCCGCGAAGACCAGATGGTCCGCGAGGTCCGGCGCGGCCAGCCGCACCGGGGTCATGCCGACCCCGGCCGCGCCGGTCAGCTCGTGGCTGCCGCCGTCGCCCACGTAGAGGCACTCCTCGGGGGCGACGCCCAACCGCTGGCAGGCGGCGAGGTAGATGCTCGGGTCCGGCTTGCAGACCCGCTCCTCGACGGAGAACACGGCGGTGTCGAGCAGCGGCGCGATCGGCAGGCTGGGCAGGAGGGCGGGCAGCTCGTGGGTGCAGTCACTGACCACCGCGGTACGCAGCCCGCGCAGCCGCAGCGCCCACAGCACCGGCACCGCCTCGTCCCGCAGCTCCGTGTCGTGCCGGACGGCGCGCAGCCGGCACTCCAGGGCGGCCCGCACCGCCTCGTCGGAGGGGTCGGCACCGGCCCGGGCGGCGATCCAGCGCAGGTTGTCCTCCGCGGAGCCGAGGTCGCCGCTGGCCCGGCGGTAGTAGGACGCGTCCAGCAGGGCGATCATCACCCTGGGATCGCATCCCAGGATCTGGGCCGTCTCGAGGTGCTCCGGACCTCGGTGGACCGGCCGGGTGAGAGTGCCGAAGAAGTCGAACACGACCGCGCGTAATGCGGGCACCATCAGCCTCCATGGCATGACCTGGGGGCAGTAGCTGGCAAGACCGGGGCAGCCTATCGACGCACGGCGCGGTGCCCTATCGGCTGATCGACTGACTGTAGTCGGATAAACGCACGTTGTGATTTGTGAGGATGGTTCACTGTGCACCGCCCCGCCATCGACCCGGCCGCCACCCTGGCGCTGGTCGTCGCCGTCCTCGCCGTCTCCACGTCGGGCCCGCTGATCGCGTTCGCCACCGCCGCCCCGGCGCTGGCCATCGCCTTCTGGCGCAACGCCCTGGCCGTGGGTGTGCTCGGCCCGATCTCGCTGATCGCGCGGCGCGGTGAGTACGCCCGCCTGGCCCGCCGCGAGGGCCTGTTCTGCGTGGCGGCCGGCGTCGCCCTCGCGGCGCACTTCGCGGCCTGGATGCCGAGCATCCGGTTCACCACCGTCGCCGCGTCCACGGCGCTGGTCGCCACCCAGCCGGTCTGGCAGGGCCTGATCTCGGTCGCCCAGGGCCGCAAGCTGCGCACGGTGACCTGGGCCGGCATCGGCGTCGCGGTGCTCGGCGCGGTGCTCGCCACGGGCGCGGACTTCGGCGTCTCGACCCGCGCGGTGGTGGGCGACCTGCTCGCGGTGGTCGGCGCGGTGATGGCGGCCGCGTACACGGCGCTCGGTGAGCGGGCCCGGGTCACGCTGAGCACGACCACGTACACGACGATCTGCTATTCGGTCTGCGCGGTGCTGTTGCTGGTCATCTGCCTGGCCTCGGGCCAGTCGCTGGCCGGCTACCCAGGCACGACGTGGCTCGCGATCCTCGGCCTCGTGGTGGGCGCCCAGTTACTCGGGCACACGATGTTCAACTACGCGCTGCGCCGGGTCTCGGCGACCACGATCAGCGTGCTGATCCTGCTCGAGGTGCCGGGAGCCGCGCTGATCGCCTGGCTCTGGCTCGGCCAGGTGCCGCCGACCGCCTCGCTGCCGGGCCTGGCCCTGCTCCTGGTCGGCGTCGTGATCGTGGTGCTCGGCGGCGCACAGGCGAGCCGCCGCGAACGCGAGCGGGCACAGGCGCGCGAGGTGGAGACCGCGGGCACCCTGCCGTAGGGCTAGCTGATCGCCTGTTCGCTGGCCTTCCAGAGGGCGGCCGCGAGCGCCGGGTCGGCGGCCTTGGTGCGGAGCCGGCGAGGCTTCATGTCGTAGTAGTACGCGCCGTTGACCAGCAGCGCCGGGTCGGCCGTGGCCAGCCAGACCAGCGTCTCCGCGCCCTTCTCGGGACCGCGCAGCAGCGGCGTGTGCTTCATGCCCCAGGAGATCAGCCGGTTCTCGTTGTAGAAGCGGGTCCGCACCGCGCCCGGGTGGTACGAGAACGCCAGCATTCCCGGCCACTGCCGCGCCGCCTCGGCCGCGAACAGGATGTTGGCCTGCTTGCTCGTGCCGTACGCCCGCAACGGGATGTAGCCGTCCAGCGACCGGTTCAGGTCGCGCGGGTCCAGGTTGCCCCAGCGGTGCGTGCTGGACGCGGTCACCACCATCCGGCCGATCCGGTCGTGCAGCAGCACGGTGAGCAGGAAGCTGGCCAGGTGGTTGGCCTGGATGGTCAGCTCGTAGCCGTCCACGGTGGTCGCCGGGTGCAGCACGATCGCGCCTGCGTTGTTGGCCAGCACGTCGATCCGGTCGTACGCCGCGCGCAACTGCTCAGCGAGCCCACGCACGTCGTCGAGCGCGGCGAAGTCGGCGCGGAACGAGGCCGGCAGCGTGCCGGCGGCGTCGCGCACCTCGGCGGCGGCCGCGGCCAGCCGGGCCGGGTCGCGGCCGACGAGGACGACCTGGTCACCCCGGCGGGCCAGGGCGACGGCGGCGGACAACCCGATCCCGGAGCTGGCCCCGGTGATCACTGCGACTCGCCCGGTGACTTCTTCCACTGCTTGGTTCTCCTCGGTCGTCGCGCGAGGTTACCGTTGGTTTTCGTCAGTGCTGCGTTTGTCCAGTGCTGCATGTGGCCGGTGCTGCGCTAACTCTAACGATCGTGAGGAGCCGTCGATGGCCGCTGCGGGACGCCCACGCCGGTCCTGTCTGGCCGTACCCGGTTCCAGCCTGAAGATGCTCGACAAGGCCCGGGGGTTGCCCGCGGACCAGGTTTTTCTCGATCTCGAGGACGCGGTCGCGCCGCTGGCCAAACCGGAGGCGCGCAAGAACGTGGTCGCGGCGCTCAACGAGGGCGACTGGGGTGACAAGACCCGCGTGGTACGCGTGAACGACCTGACCACCGAGTGGACGTACCGTGACGTCGTCGAGGTGGTCGAGGGCGCCGGCACCAACCTGGACTGCGTCATGCTGCCCAAGGTGCAGTCCGCGGCGCACATCGAGTGGCTCGACCTGACGCTCACCCAGATCGAGAAGGCCATCGGCCTGCCGGTCGGCGGGATCGGCATCGAGGCGCAGATCGAGAACGCGGCCGGCCTGGTCAACGTGGACGCGATCGCGACGGCGTCGCCGCGGGTCGAGACGATCATCTTCGGCCCCGCGGACTTCATGGCGTCGATCAACATGCGCTCGCTGGTGGTCGGCGGGCTGATCCCCGACTACCCGGGGGACCCGTACCACTACATCCTGATGCGCCTGCTGATGGCCGCGCGGATGCACGACAAGCAGGCCATCGACGGGCCGTTCCTGCAGATCCGCGACGTCGAGGCGTTCCGTGAGGTCGCCAAGCGGTCGGCCGCGCTCGGCTTCGACGGCAAGTGGGTGCTGCACCCGGGGCAGATCGACGCGGCCAACGAGATCTACGCGCCGGCGCAGGAGGACTACGACCGCGCGGAGCAGATCCTCGACGCGTACGCCCACGCCACGTCGGAGGCCGGCGGCAAGCTGGGCGCGGTGATGCTCGGCGACGAGATGATCGACGAGGCGTCCCGCAAGATGGCGCTGGTCATCGCGGCCAAGGGCCGGGCCGCCGGGCTGACCCGCACGCCGCAGGAGTAACCGGCGGCACTCGCGCGAGGGGGTCTCGTTGCCCGGGGTTGCGGACACGGGGCAGGATCTCACGCATGGGAATCGACACGCAGCCTGACGACGGGTTGACCACCATCCGCCTCGACGGGCGGGTCGCGCTGGTCACGGGGGCCGGCAGCCCCGACGGCATCGGCTACGCGACCGCGCGCCGGCTGCTGCAGCTCGGCGCCAAGGTGGCGATCGTGTCGACCACCCGGCGCATCCACGACCGGGCCACCGAGCTGGGCGCCACGGGTTTCGTCGCCGACCTGACCGACGAGGCCGAGGTCGGCGCGCTGGCCGACGCCGTGGCCGAGCAGCTCGGCGACGTCGAGGTGCTGGTCAACAACGCCGGCCTGACGAGCCGGGCCAACCCCGAGATCCTCCGGCCGGTCGCGCAGCTCACCTTCGACGAGTGGCGCTCCGAGATCGACCGCAACCTGAGCACGGCGTTCCTGTGCAGCCGGGCGTTCATCGGCGGCATGGCCGAGCGGGGCTGGGGCCGCATCGTCAACCTGTCGGCGACCGCGGGCCCGGTCAACGCGCTGCCCACCGAGGCCGCCTACGCCGCCGCCAAGGCCGGCGTGATCGGCCTGACCCGCGCGCTGGCCATGGAGATGGTGGCCGACGGGGTGACCGTCAACGCGGTCGCGCCGGGCACCATCTACACCGCCGCGTCCACGGTCACCGAGCTCAAGCAGGGCCTCGGCACACCGATCGGGCGGCCGGGCACGCCCGACGAGGTGGCCGCCGCGATCGCGTTCCTGTGCTCGCCGGCCGCTTCCTACATCACCGGGCAGATGCTGGTCGTCGACGGCGGCAACAGCGTGCGCGAGGCGCACTACAGCTAAGGCGCCTAGTAGCCGCTGTTGCCCGTGCTCGTGCTGTCGAGGGTCGCGCCGAGCCAGCCGAGGCCGATCGCGCCGCAGCAGAACAGCACGTACATGGCGGTCAGCACGTAGCCGAGCACCAGGCCGGCGGTGGCCAGGCCGCCGCCCTCCTCGCCGGAGGTCGCGAGCTGCCGCTTGGCCATGTGCCCGAGCACGATGCCCGCCGGCGGCACCAGGATGCCGAGGATCAGCGCCAGGATCGCCATGGTGTTCGTGCCGCGCGGCGCCGTGTAGCCGTAGGGCTGCGGCTGGTATCCGGGGTAGCCGCCCTGCTGCCCGTACTGCGCGTACTGGGCGTACGGGTCCGGCTGGCCGTAGGGCTGGCCCGAGGACGGGTCCGCCGGCGCGTAGGGGTTCGGCGGTGCCGCGGCCGGGTCCGGCTGCCCCGAGATCGGCGGCTGGTAGGCCGGCGGCGTGGGCTGCCGCGGTTCGTACGGCTGCCCGGGCTGGTAGGGGTCGGGCTGGTTGCCTGGGGGTGGGTAGCTCATCGTCGCCTTTCCCGAGTCGTCCCCGGCACGATACTCAACGCGAGGGAACCATTCCTGTCCCGAGCCCCGTCGCGACGAGGGAAGATGGCAGACATGGCGCGCCTGGCCCAGACACCTGGCCTCACCGACGTGCAGACGTCGATCCTGGAGACCGTCCGGGAGTTCGTCGACAAAGAGATCGTTCCGCACGCTCAGCGGCTGGAGCGTGCCGACGAGTACCCGGCCGACATCGTCGACGGCATGCGGGAGATGGGGCTTTTCGGACTGACGATCGACGAGGAGCACGGCGGCCTCGGTGAGTCGCTGCTGACGTACGCCCTCGTGGTCGAAGAGCTGTCCCGCGGCTGGATGTCGATCTCCGGGATCGTCAACACGCACTTCATCGTCGCCTACCTGATCGCGCACCACGGCTCGCCGGAGCAGCGGGCGGCGCTGCTGCCGAAGCTGGCGACCGGCGAGATGCGCGGCGCGTTCTCGATGTCGGAGCCGGGCTGCGGCTCGGACGTGGCGGCGATCCGCTCGACCGCCCGCCGCGACGGCGACGGCTACGTCCTCGACGGCCAGAAGATGTGGCTGACCAACGGCGCCTACTCGTCGGTGGTGGCCACGCTGGTCCGCACCGACGACGGCGCCGACAGCCGCTCGGCTTCGCCGACCGGGAGCAGAGTAGGAAACATGACCTGCTTCCTGCTGGAGAAGGAGCCCGGTTTCGGCGAGACCGCGCCGGGCCTGACCATCCCCGGCAAGATCGCCAAGATGGGCTACAAGGGCGTCGAGACGACGGAGATGGTGCTCGACGGCGTCGCCGTCCCGGACTCCGCCGTCCTCGGCGGTCCCGAGCAGGTCGGCCGCGGCTTCTACCAGATGATGGACGGCATCGAGGTCGGCCGGGTCAACGTCGCCGCCCGCGCGTGCGGCATCTCGATCCGGGCGTTCGAACTGGCCATCGCGTACGCGCAGCAGCGGCACACGTTCGGCGAGCCGCTCGCCGGTCACCAGGCGATCGCGTTCAAGCTCGCCGAGATGGCCACCAAGATCGAGGCCGCGCACCAGATGATGGTCAACGCCGCCCGGCTCAAGGACGCGGGCGCCCGCAACGACGTCGAGGCCGGCATGGCCAAGCTGCTGGCCTCCGAGTACTGCGCCGAGGTGGTGCAGGAGTCGTTCCGGATCCACGGCGGCTACGGCTACTCCGCCGAGTACGAGATCGAGCGGCTGATGCGCGAGGCGCCGTTCCTGCTCATCGGCGAGGGCACGTCGGAGATCCAAAAAACGATCATCTCGCGGGGCCTGCTCAAGGAGTATCGCCTCTAGGGTGAACGCGTGGCGGCCACCGCGCTTCGCAAGGACCGCAACTTCCTGCTGTTCTGGGTCCTGCAGACCGTCTCGGTCGCCGGTGACTCGCTGACCACCCTCGCGGTGCCGGTGCTCGTGCTGCAGCACACCGGCTCGGTGTTCCAGATGGGCCTGGTCACGGCCACGATCGGCGTGGCCTGGCTGGTTTCCGGCGTGCTGTCCGGTTCGGTCGTCGACCGGCTCGACCGCCGTACCGTGATGATCGCCTGTGACGTGGCCCGGGCCGCGCTCTATGCCCTGGTCCCGCTGGTCTGGCTGGCCGCACCGCACGTCTGGGTGCTCTACGTGGCGATGCCGCTCGGCGCCGCGGCCGGCATGCTCTACCAGGTCGGCTACATCACCGCGGTGCCGGCGCTGGTCGACCGCGCGCAGATCACCCAGGCGAACGGCCTGCTCTCGGCGTCGTTCGCGGCGGCCGGCGTGACCGGCCCGGCAATCGCCGGCGCGCTGTTCACGGTGCTCGACCCGGCCTGGGTGATCGGGATCGACGCGGTGACCTTCGGTCTGTCGGCCGTCGCGATGTCGTTCGTGAAGCTCCGGCCCCGGGTCGGCAGCCCGGCGCACGAGTCGCCGATCCGCGGCTTCGTCACCGGCGTGCGGTTCCTCTGGCGGCAACCGGTGCTGCGCACGCTCACGCTGCTCCTGTGCGGGGTCATCTTCCTGACGTACGCCATGGACGACCTGCTCATCTACCGCCTGCGGGAAGACCTCGGCCAGGGCGGCGGCGCGGTCGGCGCGGTGTTCGCGATCGGCGCGGCGGGGACGATCGTGGCCGGGTCGGTGGTCGCCGTGCTGCGCCGCCGGCTGGGCTTCGGCGCGTGCTGGATCGGGGCGTACGCGTTGACCGCGGTCGCCCTGGCCGGCGCCGGCAGCGCGCCGGTGGTGCCGGTGCTGGCCGGGCTCCTCGCGGTGGTGATGTTCTGCCAGGGCGTGGCGGGCACGTGCTCGATGTCGCTGCGCCAGGAGATCACCCCGGACCACCTGCTCGGCCGGGTCACCTCGGCGTTCTGGACCATCCACTACCTGCCGGGCCCGCTCGGCGCGCCGCTGGTCACGTTCGCCGCGTCCCGGTTCGGCGTGCCGGCGGTGACCCTGGTGCTCGCGCTCGGCCTCGGCGTGATCGCCCTGGTCGCGGCGTTCTCCCCGCTGCGGGCCCGGGATTTCGCGGCGCTAGAACTCGACCGCCCGGCGCATGGTGAAGCTCTGTAGCCGGGTCGCGTAGCCCAGGTGCGTGTTGAGCCGGCGCATGTCGGCGTTGCCCTGCTGGGTCCAGGTGTAGACCTCGGTGAGCCCGGTCGCGGCGGCGTGCGCGAGTGCGATCCGCTTGAGGTAGGCGGCGACGCCCCGGCCGCGCCAGTCGCGGCGGACCACGGTCAGCGCGTTCTCGGCGCGGTGCGGGTTGTCGTCGTCGGCGATCAGGCCGGCGAGCCCGACCGGCTCGCCCTCGGCCAGGGCCAGGAACATCGCGGCGGGGTCGCCGATCCAGTTCGTCCGCCACTCGTCGAGGCTCGCGTGCATCGGAGCGATCAGCGCCATGTCGGCGAAGGCCTGCTGGGCGAGCCCGTCGTAGGCGACGTCCCACAACTCGGGCCGCTGCGCGACGGTGACCACCTCGACGTCGGCCCGGGGCGGCGGTGCCTGCTCGGCGCCGATCGCGCGGACCTGCTCGACCTGGCGGTCGACCTCGGTGAAGGCGTGCCGCTCGGCGAACGCCCGGGACCCTTCGTCGTCGGCATGCGCGAGCACCTGCCCGACGCCCAACGTCGCCGCGTGCGCCCAGAGGTGCGCGAGCACCCGGCTGCCGATGCCCTGCCGGCGGAACTCGGGCAGCACCCGCGGTGTGACGGTGGCGGCGCCGGCGATGCTGGACCGGTTGGCCGTGCCGCTGCCGATCAGCTTGCCGTCGCGCTCGACCACGAGCACGAGCGAGTCGCGGGTCAGCGACGCGCGCATCTCGGCGATCGAGGGCGCCCGCTCGTAGGGCACGACCGCCATCCGCACCTGCCGCACGAGCGCGAAGTCATCGTCACCGCTGGCCCGCCGCACCGTCAGCATGTGCGGACGTTAACCCGCCCTGCCCTCCCTCGCGACCGAGTTTGCTCTGCCGCCATATACGCATCGCAGGCGAGCACGCCCACCTGCGCCGCGATCGGCTCGTCGCGGGCCTCCTCGACGCCGCCGACCCGCAGGTTGACCAGGTCGAGCGTGTC
>NZ_JBFAIU010000124.1:0-19808 GCF_040654855.1 Asanoa sp. NPDC050611 | reverse complement strand
GGGTGAGCACGGTGCGCGCCCAGGCCAGCCGCGTGCGGATCCACGCGACACCGGTGTCGCTGACGCGGAAGTCCGGCGACGGTTGCGGGAGACGCCGAAGTCCTCCGCCAGCCGATCCTCGGTGAGCCGTTCGCCCGGGGGATAGTCGCCGCTGATGATCCCCTTTCGAAGAGCGGCGAGCACCTGGTCGCGGAGCGGCAGGTGCTGAGCGCCGATTTTGCCCGGTAGGTCCGTGTCCACCCAACCACCCTCCGAGATGACGTCTGACATCGATTGTATACGAAGAACAATCCACTTTGGCGGATCTCGCCCGCGCTCCGTCGACGAAATCGGTCCAGTTTTGCGGCGTCGGTTCGGACCTCAACAGAGGACCGATTCGCTCGTACGGTCAGCTCATGACGACGCTGACGCTGACCGCATCCCCCGCCCGGCCCCGGCTGCTCACCCGCCCGTTGCTGCTGGTCTCGGCCGCCGACTTCCTCGGCCTGACCAGCTTCTACCTCCTGCTCTCCGTCGTGCCCGCGTACGTCGCCGGCGGTGGGGTCGGTGCCGGCCTCTCCACCGGCACGCTGATGCTGTCCACGGTCGCCGCCGAACTCGCACTCCCCCGCCTGCTGGCCCGCTTCGGCTACCGCACGGTCCTGGCCGCGGGCCTGCTCCTGCTCGGCCTGCCCGCCCTCGCCCTGCCGATCTCCGCCGGCCTGCCGGTGGTCCTGGCGGTGTGCGTGCTGCGCGGCGCCGGCCTCGCCACGATCTTCGTCGTCTGCGGGGCCTGGGGTGCCGAGCTGATACCGGCGTCGCGGCGGGGCGAAGGACTCGGCGTGCTCGGTGTCGTCGCCGGCGTGCCGGCCGTCGTGGGCATGCCGGCCGGCCTCTGGCTGGCCACCCAGATCGGCTACGAGGCCGTGTTCACGGCCGGCGCGGTGCTCGCCCTCCTCGGCCTCGCGGCGTTGCCCGCGCTTCCTGGCACGACCGGCCGGGTGGCCGCCCACGGCGGGATGCTCGCCGCGGCCCGCAAGCCGACGCTGGCCCGACCCGCGGTGGTCTTCGCCGGCGCGGCCATGCTGAGCGGCATCGTCGCCACCTTCCTGCCGGCCGCCCTCCCCCACGCCGGTTCCGGCTTCATCGCGTTCGCCCTGCTCCTGCACGCCGTCACCGGCACCGCGGCCCGCTGGTGGGCGGGCGTGTTCGGCGACCGGCACGGGCCGCGACGCCTGCTGGTCCCCGGCGTCGTCACGGGCGCGGCCGGCCTCGCGGTCCTGGTCGTCACCACCCACCCGGTGGCGGTCCTGGCCGGGATGGCGGTCTTCGGCGCGGGCTTCGGCGTGGTGCAGAACGCCAGCATGGCCGTCCTGCTCCAGTCGACGCCGCCCGCCCAGTACGGTGTCGTCACAGCACTGTGGAGCGTCGCGTACGACACCGGTTTCGGCGCCGGTGCGCTCGGTTTCGGGCTGCTGGCCACGACCACCGGTTACCCGGTCGGCTTCGCGGCTGCGGCCGCCGTGTCGCTGGTCGCGCTGATCGCCCTCCGTCAGAAGGCCTCGCGGGCCCCGGCTCCCCAGTAGAAGGGCCCGGACGTCGCACGGACCTCGACGCGCCAGCCCAGCCGGGCGAGCCGCTGTTCGAGGTCCGCGGGCTGGTACGGGACCTTGACGACCCGGTAGGCCGTCCCGTCTTTGAGCCGGCGCTGGACGACCACGGAGTCCGCGCCCTCGACGAGCTCCTCGACCGTGCGGTGCCCGTCGTCGACGAAGAACACCCGCCCGCCCGGTCGCAGGCAGTCGGCCACCAGCGACCAGAACGACGCCAGCCGTTCCGGCGGCACGTGCGACAACCAGAACCCGAAGAACACGACGTCGTAGCGCCGGTCCGGCCGCCAGTCGAACAGGTCGGCCAACACGAACCGGACCCGCTGGTCGCCACCCACCCGTGCCGAGGCGATGTCGATCATCTCGGCGGAGGCGTCCACCGCCGTCACCTCGGTGGCATGGCGCAGCAGCTGGCCGGTCCAGGTGCCCGGTCCGCAGGCGAGCTCGAGCACGCTGCCGGTCGGCCGGAACGCGTCCAGCGCCGCGGAAACCTCGTCGCCGCCGGGCAAGGGCAGCGCGTGGTCGTCGTACTCGGCGGCCACCGCCCGGTAGAAGCCGGCCTGCTCGTCGAGCAACTCGCGTCCAGTCATCAGCCGAATATCGCGGACCGCGGACGGGGCCGCAACAGGCCAACGCCGTCAGCCGCTGACGTGGCGGAGCACGGCCAGGACGCGGCGGTTGTCGCTGTCCGATGCCGGCAGGCCGAGTTTCGCGAAGATGTTCGCCACGTGCTTCTCGACGACTCCGGGGGTGATGACGAGCGCCGCCGCGATTCCGGCGTTGGACCGCCCCTCGGCCATCAGCGACAGCACCGCACGCTCCCGCGGGGTCAGGGACGCCAGCCCGGCCGTGTCCCGCCCGGCCCGCATCAGGTGGCCGACCACCTCCGGGTCCAGCGCGGTGCCGCCGGATGCCACGCGGGTCAGCGCGTCCACGAACTCGGCGACGTCCGCGACACGGTCCTTGAGCAGGTATCCCACGCCGGTCGGCCGGTCCGCGAGCAGGCGGGTGGCGTAGCGGGTCTCCACGTACTGCGAGAACATCAGCACCCCGACGGCCGGATGGTCGCGCCGGATGTCGATCGCGGCGCGCAGTCCCTCGTCGGTGTGCGTCGGCGGCATCCGGATGTCGATGATGGCCACGTCCGGTGCGGTGTCGGCGACCGCGGACCGCAGCGCGTCCGCGTCGGCGACCGCAGCGCAGACCTCGAAACCGCGGTCGGTGAGCAGCCGGATCAGCCCCTCGCGCATCATCGCGGCATCCTCCGCGATCACCACCCGCATGTCGTCGCCTCCGTTCACACGTGCGTGGGCAGCTCGATCTCGACCCGGGTCGGACCACCAGCAGGACTGTGTACGCGCATCAGGCCGTCCACCACGGCGATGCGGCGGGCCAGCCCAGCCAGGCCAGGGCCGTCCGGGTTCGCCCCGCCGACACCGTCGTCCTCGACCGTCAGCATCACGCGCTCGCCGGACCGGCCGACGCCGAGCCGGATCCGACCCGCCCGGCTGTGCTTGGCCGCGTTCGCGAGCAGTTCGGCGGCGCAGAAGTAGGCGATCGTCTCGATCGCCGGCGCCGGGCGGTCGGGCAGTTCCACCCGCACCGCGACCGGGATGGCGCTGCTCGTCGCGAGCGTGGCCAGCGCGTCGCCGAGGCCGCTGTCGAGGACCGGCGGGTGGATCCCGCGCACCAGGTCGCGCAGGTCGGCCAGGGCGTCCTTGGCGCCGCGGTGGGCCAGCGCGACCAGTTCGCGGGCCTGTGCGAGGTCGGGCGGTGGGCCGTCGACGCCCAGCTTCTCGGTCGCCATGCCGAGGTTCATCGCCAGGGTGGCGAGCCGGACCTGCGCGCCGTCGTGCAGGTCGCGCTCCAGCGTGCGCATCATCGTCGCCGCGTCGTCGATCGCGCGGGCCCGGCTGACCTGCAGTTCGCGTACCCGCTCGGCGAGCCGGCGCGGGCCGAGCAGCCGCCGCATCGCGGCCAGGTCCAGGGCCGTGCCCGCCCGCATCAACCACGGTGCGACCAGCAGCATGGCGAGACCGGCGGCGGCGATCAGGAACGTGCCGGCGAACGTCCGCGTGCCGATGGCGCCGAACGGCGTCAGCCCCCACACCGGCCCGAGCGTCGTGCCGGCCGGGTGGTTGCGGAACAGCGGCCACCACACCGGGTAGCTGAGGTTGACCACGCCGAACACGTAGCAGAAGGCGCCGTAGCCCTCGGGTATGGCCAGGGGCACCTTGAGCAGGCCGTACCCGAAGGCGCGCCAGCCCGGTCCGTCGGAGACCAGGGCGCGGATGCGCTTCGAGGGCCGGGTCGGCGGGGCGTCCACGCGGACGTCGAGCAGCCGATCCGCGAGCGTGCGATGCACGGCGCCCAGCGCCCGCCCGAGCGGGGTGGCCAGCACGACCAGGAGCGCGACGGTGAGCGGGAACACGACCAGGAACACCGGTGCGACGGCGGGTGCGGGCTCGCGGGACATGGCGCCGCTCGCCCAGAGGACGAGGACCCCGAGGGCCGGCACGAGCGCGGCCACGGCCAGGATCGCGGCCGCGCTGACCGCGCCGGCGACGCAGAACACCGCCTGGCGGAGGGCCAGTGTGGTGAACGGGGCGCGCAGCGCGGTCATCAGCCCATTGTCGCGGGTCACGCGTCGCGGTAGCGGAGCAGCACACCGCCGCACAGGATCGCCAGCGCCGCGTAGCCACACATGAGCAGCGCGCTGACCCAGCCGGCAAACAGCCCGGGTATGGGCGAGGTCACCGCGATGGAGTTGAGCAGCATCAGCAGCGGGACGAACCGGCCGACCGCGATCCCGCTCTCGCCGAACAGGCCGACCACGATCATCGGGACGAACATCAGACCGAACAGCGTGCCGATCGCGGCGCCCGAGTGCCGCAGGAGGGTACCGACGCCGACCCCGATCAGCGCGGTGGCGCCCAGATACACGCCGGTCAGCAGGACCGGGCGCAGGATCGCCGGGTCGCCGAGGGAGGCGGCCGGGATGGCGGTGCCGCGGATCGCGAGCTGCCCGCCCAGATAGCCGGCGAAGCTCGCGACCAGGCCGACGGTGAGCGCCGCGCCGCCGCACACGGCGACCTTCGCGGCCAGGACGACCCGCCGCCGCGGTACGGCGGCAAAGGTCGAACGAATCATCCCGGTGCCGTATTCACCTGTAACGACCAGGACCCCCAGCGCGCCGAGGAGCAACTGGGCCGCGATCGCACCGCCCAGGCTGTTGTTCAGGATCTGGGCGGCGGTCGCGACCGGGGTGTGCGACCGGTAGCCGAGCCCGACCCCGGCGCCGACCGCGCCCATCACCACCACCGCCGCGATCGCCAGCCACCACGTCGAGCGGACGCTGCCCAGCTTGATGCGCTCCATCCGGGCCGCGTGGCGGAATCCGTAGCCGTTCATGACGCTCCTACTCCGCGATAGTCGGTGTCCTGCGAGGTGAGCCGGAAGAACGCGTCCTCCAGGCTGTCGGCGCCGGCGGCGAGGTCGTCGACGGTGGTCTCGGCCAGCAGCCGGCCGCGGCCGATGACCACGAGCCGTTCGGCGGTCAACGCCATCTCGGCGATGAGGTGGCTGGACACGAACACGGTCCGCCCTTCGGCGGCGAGTCCGCGCAGCAGGTCCCGGATCCAGCGGATGCCCTCCGGATCGAGCCCGTTGACCGGCTCGTCGAGCAGGAGCACGCCCGGATCACCGAGCAGGGCGACGGCGACACCGAGCCGCTGGCGCATGCCGAGCGAGTAGGTGCCCGCGCGCCGGTTCGCGGCCTCGGACAGCCCGACGACGCGCAGCACCTGCTCGACCCGGGACCGCGGGATGTCGTTGCTCGCGGCCAGGGCGGCGAGGTGCGCCCGGGCGCTGCGACCGGGATGGACCGCACCGGCGTCGAGGAGGGCGCCGACGGTCTTCAAGGGCCAGCGCAGGTCCGCGTACGGGACACCGCCGATCAGCGCCTGGCCACGGTCCGGCGCATCGAGACCGAGAATCATGCGCATGGTCGTCGACTTGCCGGACCCGTTGGGGCCGAGGAATCCGGTCACCACCCCGGGCCGGACGTCGACGCTCAGCCCGTCGACGGCGACCCGGCCGCCGTAGCGTTTGGTCAGCTCACGTAGTTCGATCACCCAGTCGACGCTAGGCACCACCTGCTGCGGTCAGAAGCCGGAAACCACCCGACTCGGCCTGGGGGTTTTCCGCCCCTCTCACTCACCGGAGGGGGCGGTGAGGGTGACGCCGAGCCGGACCGGCGTGCCGAAGTTGGGTGTGCCGTCGGCGTTCCAGGTGAACCGCTGCGCGCGGGTCGACCGGTTCATGTCGCAGCCGCCGCCCGCCGAGTCGTTGGCGTGGTAGACGATCCAGCTCTCGGTGCCGTCCGGCGACGTGAAGAACCCGTTGTGGCCCGGTGCGTAGACACCGTTCGCGTCGTTGCGTTGGAACACCGGGTTCGGCGACTTCGTCCAATGTGCCGGGTTGAGCGGGTCGCTGCCGGTCAGCGTCAGCAGGCCGAGCTTGTAGTCCGGCCCCCAGCAGGCGGAGGCGGAGTAGACCACCATCACCCGGCCGTTGCGGTAGAGCGGTTCCGGTCCCTCGTTGACCGGCGCCGTCTGCCGTTCCCACGACAGCGTGGGTGAGCTGAGCCGCACCCGCGACCCGCTGAGCGTCCAAGGGTTCGACAGTCGCTGGATGAAGTTGCTCTGGCCGGCACCGTCCCCGCCGTACGTGCCCATGAGGAAGAGGCTGCTGCCGACCTTGAGCACGCTCGCGTCGAGCTGCCAGTCGGTGCCGAGGTCGGCCTTGAACGTGTAGGGACCCATCGGGTCGGTGCCGGCGGACTCCAGCACGTGCAGCCGCTGGGTCGGGTTGTAGTCGGTGACGTTCTGCCCGGCGGTGTAGTAGAAGTACCACCGCCGGCCGTTGGGCCCGTCGAGCAGGTGGAACTCCGGCGCCCACATGTTGCAGCACCCACCGGGTCGGCCCGCGAGGTTGAAGACCACCTGGTCGGCGGCCGTCGCGAGCCCGGCGAGCGTCGTGGACCGCCGCATCGTGATCGTCGAGTTCCACGTGGTGGTGGCCAGGTAGTAGGAGCCGTTGTGGTGCTGCAGCCAGGGGTCGGGACCGTTGCGCTTGATCGGGTTGGTGAACGTCCGGGCCGTGCCGCCGAGCGCGACCAGCTGCCACTGCTGGTTCGCGCCGTCGAGGTCCTGGTACTGCGACACCCGGGCGCCGTCGGCGGTTGACCATTCCCACACGTCGAGGGCCTTGCCGCTGTTGCGGTTGATCAGCCGCACGTAACCACCGGCGGAGTCGGCGAGGCGGAACTGTTGCCGGGCGTCGTTGCGGTCCGTGTACTGCACGAGCTGGACACCGTCGGCGGTCGTGGGCAGATCCAGCACCTTGCCGCTGTGCACGGACTGGACGCGGTACCAGCCGCCGCCGGAGTCGAGGAACCGCCACTGCTGCCACGCGCCGTCGTTGCGGGTGTACTGGTTGATCGCCGCGCCGTCGTTGGTGGCCAGGTTGTAGACGTCCAGCGCCTTGCCACTGTGGCGGTTGACCAGGACGTACGGGGTGTTCGGCTGCACCGTGGCCGCGGCCGCCGCCGGTGCCAGGACGGCCGTGCCGGAGCCGGCCAGAACGGTGACCACGCCGGCGGCGAGAAGGGTCGTTCTACGCATGAAACGCTCCTCAGTAGACGAATGGCCAGCCGGCGCTGTCGTACCCGATGCGGTTGATGCCCAGCAGCGAGGCGCCGTTGTCGGCGTAGTAGTGGTAGACGAGCACGTCGCCGTCCGTGTCGGCGAGCACCGCCTGGTGCCCCGGGCCGTGGACGCCGCCGTGGCCCGCCAGCACCTGCGTACCGCCGCCGGCTGTCATCGCCGTACCGTTGCGGTCGGCGTAGGGGCCGGTGACGTTGGTCGAGCGACCCACAATCACGCGGTACGTACTCGACGCGCCCTGGCAGCATCGGTCGAACGACACCCACAGGTAGTAGTACGAGCCGCGGCGCACGATGAACGGCGCCTCGATCGCACCGCCGTTGCGGCCGGCGATGCTCACCATCGCGTTGTCGGCGCGCAGCCCGGTCGACGGGTTGAGTGCCACCAGCTTGATCCCGGACCAGAACGACCCGAAACTCAACCACCACCGGCCGGCGGCGTCGACGACCAGGTTCGGGTCGATCGCGTTGAAGCTGTCGCTCGTACGGGACTCCACGACCAGCCCCGCATGCGTCCACGTGCCGGAGTCACCGGTGGTGCTGGTCGCCAGGAAGATGGCCGAGCGGTTGGACCCGAAGGTCGACGCCGAGTAGTACATCCAGTAGCGGCCGTTGAGGTAGGACAGGTCCGGCGCCCACAGGTTGCGGCTGCCGCCCGTGTAGGTCGTCGTCCAAGGCGCTCCACCGGGGAACGCCGCGCCGGCGTTGCGGAACGCCGCGCGGTCCGGCGACGTCTTCAGGCTGATGTCGTTGCCGGTGTGTGCCAGCAGGTAGCCGCCGCCGGGACGCCGGACGACCGCCGGGTCGTGCACACCCACGTCGCCGGTCACGGTGCCCGGGTTCGGATAGGCGACGGGCGGGCTCGTCGACCCGTCGACGCGGGCGAGCTGCCACCGCTGGTTGGCGCCGTCGAGATCGGTGTACTGGCTCACCCGGGCACCGTCGGCCGTCGAGTGTTCCCAGACGTCGAGCGCCTTGCCGCTGTTGCGGTTGATCAGGCGGACCGCGCCGTTCGCCGAGTCGGCGAGCCGGAACTGCTGGTTGGTCGCGCCGCGGTCCGCCCACTGGATCACCTCGGCGCCGTTGGCCGACGAGGAGTCACGCACGTCGAGGACCTTGCCGCTGTGCCGGGCGCGCAGCCGGTACCAGCCGCCGCCCGAGTCCACGAACTGCCACTGCTGCCAGGCACCGTCGTTGCGGGCCCACTGCGCGATCCGGGCACCGTCGGCGGTGCTCCGCTCGAACACCTCCAACGCCTTGCCGCTGTGCTGGGCGGTCAACACGTACCACGCGTTGGTGTCCACCGTGGCCGCTCTCGCCGGCGCACTGGACAACACGGTCACTCCGACGGCCACGAGTGCGATCATCAGCGCGCTGATGACTCGACGGCCGGGCAGGGCAAGAGAGAGCATGGCGGTCCTCCCGCTGGGAGACGGGACGACGGGCCGGTGGCGCGAACCGTCGCCGGGACAAGTGCGCCCGGGGACCGGCCGGTGACCGACGGAGCGGCTCTCCCCCATCGCGGTGCCTCCGGCCGGATGCACGTGCTCCTATGTTGGCGCTCACAACAGATAGATGTCAAGCTATGAATGCTGCGACAACGGCACGCTGTTAACGCCAACAGCGGTCAGCGAAGGCGATAGAAATAGTTGCCCTGGTAGTCGCGTACGACGGCCTCGTGCGAGTCCACGGCGAACGTGATGCCGGCGAGCCATGGCCGCGCCGAGGTGATCGAACTGTCGACGCCGGTTCGGACCCATGCGCGCGCTAATCCCAGGCCACCGCTACGGGGGCCAGCATCGCATCGGCGCGGAACGTCGGCACGCCGCACTCGATCATGTCGTTGTCCGGTACGTCGCGATGATGACGCCTGTCGTCGTCGGCACCGTATCGACAAGCTCCATTGTGGTCAGCGCGTCCCCGAACAGCTTCATGCCCGTGCCCAACGTCAGCGGGAAGATCGACAGAGTGTAGCCGTCGACCAGGCCCGCCCGGGCCAGCGACCGCACCAGTTCGCCGCTGCCGAGGACGGCGAGGTCGACCGTCTTCTTGAGGTCCGCCACGGCAGAGATCAGGTCCCCGCTCACGAGCGAAGAGTTCTCCCAGGGCAGCGGCTCGTTCAGCGTGCGGGACGCCACGTACTTCTGACGCCGGTTGAGCACCGCCGTGTACGGGTTGCCGTCGGTCTGCCCCGCCCAGAAGCCGTGGAACTGCTCGTAGGTGCGGCGGCCGAACAGCAGCGCCCCCTCGGCCCGCATGCCCGAGCCCATCGTCTCGGCCATGACGTGGTCCATGTACGGCACCGCCCAGCCGCCGTGGGTGAAGCCACCTCGCGGGTCCTCGTCGGCCCCGCCGGGTGCCTGCATCACGCCGTCCAGCGTCACGTTCTCGATCACCGTGAGCTTGCCCATCGCGCGGTCTCCCTGTCAGGTGGGTGGCCGGTCCGTCGCCGGCCTCTCCTCACCTACACGAACGACCGAGTCCCGGATCGACAGCCGGCGTGCCTAGCGTTCGTCGATGGTGACCTCGACGGTGTAGTCCCGCGCCCGGTAGCAGTGGTCGCCGTATTCCACCGCGACCCCGGCCGCGTCGAACGCGCTGCGGGTCATCGTGAGCACCGGCTCCGACGCCTTGAGGTCGAGATGGCGCCGCTCGAACGCGGTCGGGGTGCGGGCGCCGATCTCCTGGTGCGCGACCACCGCCCGGACGCCGCGGCCCCGCAGCAGCGCGTAGAGGCCCTGCGACTCGAGCTGCTCGCGGGTCAGGTCGGCCGAGCGCGGCGGCAGCCAGTTGCGCAGGATCGCGAGCGGCTGCCCAGCCGCCGACCGAAGCCGGACGATGGCCAGCAGGTCGGTGTCGGCGGGCAGGTCGAGCTCCGCCGCGATCCGCTCGTCGCGGACCATCTCATGGCCGAGGACGACGGTGCCGGGCTTGCCGGCGGCGCGGTCGAGGTCCTCGTACAGGCTGGTCAGGCCCGCCCGGCGGTGCACCTTGCGGTTGGCGACGGTGGTGCCGAGCCCGCGGCGGCGCAGCAGCAGGCCCTGGCCGACCAGCTCCTGGATGGCCCGCCGGACCGTCGGCCGGGACAGGTCGAGGCGCTCCGCGAGGGCGATCTCGTTCTCGAACGGGTCGCCGGGCTGGAGGCGGCCATCATCGATCGCGGAGCGTAACTGCTCTGCGAGCTGATGGTAGAGGGGCACGGGGGACGACCGGTCGATCGTCACGCCCACCTGGAGTGCCATGCGCGCACTGTACCGCGTTCCGCGAGGTTGACGTTACGTAAAAATGTTGGAACAAATACTTGACGTAATATTGACCCGCGTGCACGCTACGCTGCATGCGGATCGGCCTGGTCGGGGTGGGAAGGATCGGTTCCTTCCACGCCCGCACGCTCGCGTCGCTGGACGCCGTCGACGAGCTCGTGATCACCGACGCGGATCGGACCGCGGCCCGGGCGCTCGCGGCTGAGCTGGGCGGCGTCGCGGTCGCCGAGGACACCTCGACGCTCCTCCACGCCGGCGTCGACGGCCTCGTGATCGCCGCCGCCACGCCCGCACACGCCCCACTGCTGGCCCTCGCGGTGGCCGCCGGCGTGCCCACCTTCTGCGAGAAGCCCGTCGCCGCCACCCTGCCGGAGACCCTCGAGCTGGCGGCACTCGTGGAGAGCAGCGGCGTGCCCGTGCAGATCGGCTTCCAGCGCCGGTTCGACGCCGGCTACCGCCGGGTCCGGGCCGCGATCGAGGTCGGCGAGCTGGGCTTCGTGCACACCATCCGGGCCAACACCCACGACCAGGCGCCGCCGCCGGCGGCGTACATCGCCAGCTCCGGTGGGATCTTCCGCGACTGTTCCGTGCACGACTTCGACATCGTCCGGTTCGTGACGGGCCGCGAGGTCGCCACGGTGTACGCGACGGGCGCCAACAAGGGCGCGCCCTTCTTCACCGCGGCCGGCGACGTCGACACCGGCGGCGCCCTGCTGACCCTCGAGGACGGCACGGTCGTGCTGGTCTCCGCGACCCGCTACAACGGCGCCGGGCACGACGTGCGGCTCGAGGTGCTCGGCGAGAAGGGCGCGCTGGGCGTCGGGCTCGACGACTCGCTGGCCCTCGACTCCGCGGAGCCCGGCAACGCCGGCCCGCCGGGCCCGCGGCACGGGTCGTTCATGGACCGCTTCCGGGCCGCGTACGAGGCCGAGCTGGCCGCGTTCGTCGACGTCGCCCGCGGGACCCGCCCGTCGCCCTGTACCGTGCGGGACGCCCTGGAGGCGTTCCGGGTGGCCGAGGCGTGCGAGCTGTCCCGGGCGGCACACCACCCGATCGCCCTGGCCGAGATCAAAGGCGCGTGAACCCCTCATTGGCCGCCGTACGGCGCGGCGGCCGGAGAAAGGCAGAAAACGAGATGACGCAACGATTCCGGATGTCCCTGCTCGCGACCGGCGCGGCGGCCGTGCTCGCGCTGGCGGCGTGCAGCTCCAGCGGCGGCCGCCAGTCCGAGGAGGAGTCCACCAACGCCGGCACCGCCGACACCCCGCGGATGACGATCGCGTTCATCACCCACTCGGGGCCGGGCGACACGTTCTGGGACCTGGTCCGCAAGGGCGCCGAGGACGCGGCGAAGAAGGACAATGTGGAGCTGCAGTACCAGGCCGACCCGGACGGGCCCGGCCAGGCCAACCTCGTGCAGTCCGCGGTCGACAAGAAGGTCGACGGCATCGCGGTGACGCTGGCCAAGCCCGACGCGATGAAGGCCAACGTGACCAAGGCCGTGCAGGCCGGCGTCCCGGTCGTCGCGCTCAACGGCGGCATCGACGCGTGGCAGGGCATGGGCGTGCTCGGCTACTTCGGCCAGGACGAGCGGATCGCCGGCCGGGCGGCCGGGCAGAAGCTCGCCTCCGACGGCGCCAAGAAGGCCCTCTGCGTGATCCACGAGCAGGGCAACGTCGGGCTCGAGGCGCGCTGCGACGGCGCCAAGGAGAGCTTCCCGAACATCGAGAAGATCTACGTCACGGGCACGGACATGCCCGGCGTCCAGGCCGCGATCACCTCGAAGCTCCAACAGGACAAGGCGATCGACCGGGTGCTGGCGCTCGGCGCGCCGATCGCGATGGCGGCCGTGCAGTCCGTCAAGGACTCCAGCAGCCAGGCCAAGGTGGCCACCTTCGACACCAACAAGGAGCTGGTCGGCGCTATCAAGGGCGGCCAGGTGATGTGGGCCGTCGACCAGCAGCCCTACCTCCAGGGCTACCTCGCGGTCGACAGCCTCTGGCTCTACAAGACCAACGGCAACACGATCGGCGGCGGGCAGGCGACGCTGACCGGTCCGGCGTTCATCGACAGCGGCAACGTCGCTTCCGTCGAGCAGTACGCCAACAACGGCAAGCGGTGAGCACCGTCGAGGAGCTGGCGGCCCGGGATGACCGGGTCGCCGGCCGGCCGCTCGCGGCCCGGGTGCTGAGCCGGCCCGAGGTCGGCTCGCTGGTCGCCGCCGTCGTCATCTTCCTGCTGTTCATGGCGGTGGCCGAGCCGTTCCGCAACGTCGCCAACATCGGGACGATCCTCTATGGAGCCTCGACGATCGGCATGATGGCCGTACCAGTGGCGCTCCTGATGATCGGTGGCGAGTTCGACCTGTCGGCCGGCGTGGCGGTGACCACCGCGGGCCTGTCCGGCTCGTTGCTGGCGTGGAACTTCGGCCTCAACGTCTGGGTCGGTGTGCTGTTCTCGCTGGTGCTGGCCGTGGCGATCGGGGCGTTCAACGGCTGGCTGCTGCTGCGCACCGGGTTGCCGAGCTTCCTGGTCACGCTCGGCACGTTCTTCATCCTGCAGGGCGTCAACCTGGGCGTCACGCGGCTCGCGACCGGCAACGTGGCCAGCGCCGGCATCAACGACATGGACGGGTTCGCGAGCGCGCGCGCGGTCTTCGGATCTGAGGTGACCATTGGTCCGATCAATCTCAAGATAACCGTGTTGTACTGGCTGCTTCTCACGCTCATCGGCGCGTACGTGCTGCTGCGTACCCGGATCGGCAACTGGATCTTCGCGGTCGGCGGTGACGCGGCCGCGGCCCGGGCGGTCGGCGTGCCGGTGCGCGCGACGAAGGTCGGCCTGTTCATGACCGTCGGCTTCTGCGCCTGGCTGTCCGGCATGCACCTGCTGTTCCAGTTCAACACCGTGCAGTCCGGGGAGGGCGTCGGCAAGGAGTTCATCTTCATCATCGCCGCGGTGATCGGCGGGTGCCTGCTGACCGGTGGCTACGGGTCGGTGGTCGGCGCCTCGATCGGGGCGCTCATCTTCGGCATGACCCAGCTGGGCATCAACTACGCGGGCTGGAACCCGGACTGGTTCCGGACCTTCCTCGGTGTGATGCTGCTGCTGGCGACGATCGTCAACCTGTACGTGAAGAGGCGGGCCGATCTGCGATGACTGCGATCCTCTCGTTGGAGAACGTCGGAAAGAGCTACGGGAACGTCCACGCGCTGCGGGACGTCTCGCTGTCGGTGCGGCAGGGCGAGGTGACCTGCGTGCTCGGCGACAACGGCGCGGGCAAGTCCACCCTGATCAAGATCGTGTCGGGGCTGCACCCGCACACCGCGGGCGTCGTGTCGCTCGACGGCTCGCCGGTCTCGTTCGGGTCGCCCCGCGAGGCGCAGGCGGCCGGCATCGCGACGGTCTACCAGGACCTGGCGCTGGCGCCGCTGATGTCGGTGTGGCGAAACTTCTTCCTGGGGAACGAGCTGCGGTCTGGTCTGCTCCGCATGCTCGACATCGCCGCGATGAAGCGGATCTGCGCTTCCGAACTGTCCAAGATGGGCATCGAGATCCCGGACCTCGACCGGCCGGTGGCGAGCCTCTCGGGCGGGCAGCGGCAGTGCGTGGCGATCGCGCGGGCCATCTACTTCGGAGCGCGGGTCATCATCCTCGACGAGCCCACGGCCGCTCTGGGCGTGAAGCAGTCCGGCGTGGTGCTGCGCTACGTGGTCAAGGCGCGCGACGCCGGCCTGGGCGTCATCTTCATCACCCACAACCCGCACCACGCCTATCTGGTCGGCAACCACTTCGTGATCCTCAAGCTGGGCCGGGTGGTGCTCGACGCGCACCGCGACGAGCTGACGCTGGACCGGCTCGCGGCGGAGATGGCGGGTGGCGAGGAGCTGACGGAGCTGAGCCACGAGCTGCGGGCTGCCGATCCCGGGAAGGTGGTGCCGCCGGCTTCACTGGCACCGGGCTCGGTCTCGTCCCCGTGAGCGATCTGCGGGTAGGCGTGGTCGGCGTCGGGGTGATGGGTGCGGACCACGCCGCACGGCTCGCGCAGCGCGTCGTCGGTGCCGCACTCGTCGCGGTGTCCGACCCGGACCTCGCGCGGGCGTCGGCAGTCGCCGCCACGTTTCCCGGTGTACGGGTTTCACCGTCGCCGCTCGAGCTGATAGCCGACGACGACGTGGACGCCGTGCTGATCGCGTCGCCGGGTGAGGCGCACGAGGAACAGGTGCTGGCATGCCTGTCCTACGGGAAGTACGTGCTGTGCGAGAAGCCGCTGACGTTGTCCACGTCGTCGGCCCGCCGGCTCGTCGCGGCTGAACGGGCCGTGGGCCGGCGCCTGCTGCAGGTGGGATTCATGCGGCGCTACGACCCGTCGTACACCCGGCTGCAGTCTGGTTTGTCGTCCATCGGCCGGCTCTTGGTGCTCCACAATGTCCACCGCAACATGTCGGCCCCGGCGTCCTTCCGGTCCGAGATGATCGTGCGCGACTCGCTGGTGCACGAGGTCGACGTCGCGCGGTGGCTGTTCGCCGACGAGATCGCGACGGTGAGCGTGCTGACCCCGTTGCCCTCGCGGCTGGCACCGGCCGGTGTCTCCGACCCCTTGGTGGCGGTGTTCCGGATGGCCGGCGGCGGGATCGCGACGACCGAGGTCTTCATCAACAGCCAGGTGGGTTACGAGGTCCGCTGCGAGGCGGTGGGCGAGACCGGGAGCCTGTTCGTCGACGCACCGCGCCCGCTGCCGGCCGACTTCCGCGCCCGTTTCGCGTCCGCGTACGACCTCGAAGTCCAGGCGTGGGTCTCCTCTTGTGTGGACGGTCGCGTCGCCGGCCCGGGTGTATGGGACGGGTTCGCGGCCACCGCGGCGAGCGAAGCAGGCGTACGGTCGTTGCAGAACGGCGGCGAGCCGGTCGCCGTGGTGACCTCGTGAGGTGAAGCTGTGGAGCCGGGGTTCCTGGCCGACTTGTACGCGGACGGCGTGCATCATGACGCCGCCCAACCGGACCGCCTGCTCCGCCGACGCAACCTGGAGCCGGACACAGCGGCGTTGCTCGCCCAACTGGTCCGCATCGCCGGCGCGCGGCGGGTGGTCGAGATCGGCACGTCGAACGGCTACTCGACGATCTGGCTGGCACTGGCGGCCCGGGACGTCGGCGGCCGGGTCGTGTCGGTGGACACGCAGGAATGGCCGGGCCTACGCACGAACCTGCGGCGGGCCGGCGTGTCGGTCGAGCTGCGGTTGCTGGAGGGCGGCTCCTATCTGGCCGCGCTCCCGTCGGGTTCGGTCGATCTCCTCTTCCTGGACGCGGAACGCACGGAATACGAGGGGTGGTGGCCGCATCCGCTGCGGGTGCTGCGCCCGGGCGGGGTGCTGGCGGTCGACAACGTGCTGTCGCACCCGACGGAGGTCGCTCCGTTCCTTGCGCTGATCGGTTCGGAGTCCCGCTGCCGATCGGCCACCGTGCCGGTTGGTAAGGGTTTATCCGTTACGTGGCTGGGTCACTGAGCGCGGCGGTGACGTCGACCTCGACGAGCTGGCCTTCGAACCCGAGCCGCGAGACGCCGACAAGGGTGCTCGCGGTGGTGAAGGCGGGTCCCAGCGGCGACGCTCGCAACCGCTCCCAGACCTCACCGAGTGACCGATCCGCGTCGTCCGTCACGTATATAACGGTCCGCACCACATCGTCCGGCGTGGCCCCGACACTCGCGAGCGCGATTCGGGTGTTCTCGACGACCTGATCGACCTGGGCCAGCACCCCACCGCCGACCACGTTCCCGGCGGGGTCGAGCGGACACTGCCCAGCGAGGTGAGCGGTCTTCCCGCTGGTCACAACGGTGACATGGTGGTAGCCGGGCGGGTTGTGCAGCCCCTCGGGATTGAACCTGGAGATCGTCATGGCGGTAGTGTCTGCCGGGGCCGCCGTGACACGCGACCGGTTTTGCCCCCCGAGCCGCACGCCCCAACCTGTCGTGTACAGTTAGCGCCCGTGCGTCCCGGTAAACTGGGTCGCGCAAGACAAGTCCGGGTGGCGGAATGGCAGACGCGCTAGCTTGAGGTGCTAGTGCCCGTATAGGGCGTGGGGGTTCAAGTCCCCCCTCGGACACTTGATCTTGATCGCCGGAGTCCTCGACTCCGGCGCTTTGCTTTGTTCCGGGCTTCAGAGATCGAGCGCGACACTAACGCCGCCGGTCGAACGGCGGGCGATCGACGTCATTCCGCCGCCAGTGGCGGAACGGCGGTTCAACTCGGCCAATCATGGGCGGTCCGACATCACCGCGCCCACAACTCGTCCAATGCCGACTGGCTCTGGTCGTCCGCTGCGCGGTAGATCACCAACAGCTGGTCCGGATCTTGAAGTGGGGTAAGCGTTTCGAACTCGACGGTGACCACACCGGCTTCTGGATGCCGCATCACTTTCCGTCCGCGGCCGTTGGCCTTGACGTCTCGCTCGGCCCACAGTCGCGCGAATTCGTCGTCACGCGCGGCGCATTCGGCGATGAGGTCGGTCAGCGCCTGGTCCTCCGGGTGCGCTGCCCACGCAGCGCGCAGGTGGGCGACCCCGTCCCGCACGACGCGGTCCCGGTCGACGTAGAAATCGCGTATCGCCAAGTGCAGCAGGCACAGCCACATCGCATTGCGCTGTCCCGGCGGCAGGGTATCGAAATCGAGCAGTAGCCTCGCCATTTCGTTGTTCCAGGCAAGGATGTCGTAGCGATGGTTCATCAGCATCGCCGGCCGCGGCGACAAGTCGGCTAGAAGGCTGACGAGCGCCGGCGCCGCGGTGGTGGCGAGCTTGTCGGCGTTGCGCGGGCGGTGCTGGGCCAGGCCGAAGAGGTAGGCGCGTTCGTCCGGGGCGAGGCGCAGCGCCCGTGCCAGCGCCTCCACGACGTCCGCCGACGGCCGCAGCCCGCGGGCCTGTTCCAGCCGGACGATGTAGTCCGTGCTGACCCCGGCGAGCTCGGCGACTTCTTCGCGGCGCAGTCCTGGGGTCCGCCTGGCGTTCCGACGTAGCGGCAGACCTAGTTCCTCCGGATCCAGGCGTTCGCGCCGGGTCCGCAGGAACACGGCCAGCTCCTTTGTCACGTCCACGGCGCTGGTCTTCATGACGTGTTGTAACAGCCAGGCGTAGGACTGGTGTTCCCAGGAAGTGCCTTCCCTTACACCCCACTCGCCGTAGTCGCACGCTGGTGCTCGACGACGATTACGAGTACGGGAGGACATGATGTCGATCACCCTCGACACCTACCGGCTGCTGGGCCGCTCCGGGCTGCGGGTCTCACCGTTGGCCCTCGGCACGGCGACCTTCGGCACCGATTGGGGCTGGGGCGCCGACCGCGCCGAGGCGCGAAAGCTCTTCGACACCTACGTCGAGCGCGGCGGCAACTTCTTCGACACCGCGAGCACCTACACCAACGGCAACTCCGAGCGACTGCTGGGCGAGTTCACCCGCACCAACCGCGACAAAATGGTGCTCGCGACGAAATACTCGACGCTGCGTCAGCCCGGTGACCCCAATTCCGGGGGTACGCACCGCAAGAGCATGTCGGCGTCGGTGGAAGCCAGTCTGCGGCAGCTGAACACCGATTACATCGATCTGCTCTATCTGAACGTATGGGACTTCAGGACGCCGGTGGAGGAGATCCTGCGCGGCCTAGACGACCTGGTGAGGCAGGGCAAGGTCCTGTACGTGGCGATCTCCAGCGCCCCAGCCTGGCAGGTGTCGCGCATGCAGACGATCGCCGACGTGCGCGGATGGTCGCCGCTGGTCGCGCTGGAGATCGAGTACAGCCTGATCGAGCGAACCGGGGAGCGCGACCTGATCCCCATGGCACGCGAGATGGGACTGGGCGTGGTCCCCTTCTCCCCGCTGGGCGGTGGGGTGCTCACCGGCAAGTACGGCCGGGAGGATCTGAACCCGACGGGCCCCGTTGCCGGCGAAACCGCCAGCAGTCGCAGGAGCCTCAACGCTGCCCTGGGAATGGTCACCGAACGTACCCTTGCCGCCGCTGATGTGGTGAAGGAGGTCGCGTCGGAACTGGGCAGCACACCCGCCCAGGTCGCATTGGCCTGGACACTGCAAGCCCCGGGCGTGACGGCACCCATCATCGGCGCGCGCACCATCCCACAGCTGGAAGACAACCTGGGCGCCCTGCAGGTCGACCTCACTCCTTCCCAGCTGGTCCGCCTGGACGAGGTCAGCGCCATCGACCTCGGCATTCCGCACGGCCTGCTCGCCAGCGACCACATCCGCGCGGTCACCACAGGCGACATGAAGGTCGCAGCCCGCGGCTGACAACCGACCCAGCGCCGAGGCGCCAACCTCAAAGACCACCACGGCCCCAGCAGCAGCATCGGTATCGAGGCGCGGAGTTCGACCAAGCGTCCGTTTGCCTAAGACCTTTAGGCTGTTGCATAGTGGCATTAGGAAACGGGGGGGTGGACGTGGCCCGAGCGGGTGTGACGCCAGAGCTTCTGGTGCAGGCCGGCGCGGAGCTGGCCGACGAGGTCGGCTTCGACGGCGTCACCGTCTCCGCACTCGCGCGGAGGTTCGACGTCAAGGTGCCGAGCCTGTACTCGCATGTGCGGAACTCCGGCGACCTCAAGACCCGGATCACCGTGTACGCCCTGGCCGAGCTGGCCGACCGCGCCGCCGTGGCGCTGGCCGGTCGGGCCGGACGGGACGCGCTGATCGCGCTGGGCACTGTCTACCGCGAGTACGCCCGCGAGCATCCGGGCCGGTACGCCGCGGCCCGCCTGCGCCTCGACCCGCAGACCGCCGCCATCAGTGCCGGACCGCGGCACTCTCAGCTGATCCGGGCGATCTTGCTCGGTTACCGCCTCGAGGGGGCCGACCAGGTGCACGCCGTACGGCTGATCGGCAGCACCTTCCACGGCTACATCAGCCTCGAATTGGCCGGCGGCTTCGACCACAGCGATCCCGACCCGCAGGAATCCTGGGAACGGATCATGGACGCCCTCGACGCCCTGCTGCGTCACTGGCCCGCCCCGTCGGCGCCTGAGGTGGCGTCATGAGCACCTGGATCACCACACCGATCACCACCGGCCTCCTCCGCGGCGCCGTCGAGTGGGAACGCACCGAGCACGGCCTGCGGCCGCACCGGCTGCCGGGCTGGGCCCGCGCGCAGAGCCCGGATCCGCAACTGCACCTGGTCGAGGCCCAGCCGTCCGGGGTACGGGTCTGCTTCCGGACTGCCGCGACCGCGATCGAGCTC
>NZ_JBFAIU010000123.1:0-19953 GCF_040654855.1 Asanoa sp. NPDC050611 | reverse complement strand
ACATCCCCGCGGGTTTCCGGTGGTGGTACGACCCGAACGGGGTCCAGATCGCGTACCCGGCCGGTTGGGAGATGCTGCGCGAGACGTCGGACGCCATGCTCTTCCGGGCGCCCGACGACCCCCGGACGCTGCGGGTCAGCGCCGACAGCGCGGCCGCCGAGCGGGCGACGGCCCGGCTGCCGGGCTACCGGCGGGTCGACCGGGGTTACGTGTTCGACGGCGCCGACGGGCCGATGCGTGGCCTGGACACGGTCGTCACGGCGCGGGGCACGACCTATCTCATCCAGTGGCGGACACCGCGCGACGCGTGGCAGGCCAACCTGCCCAAGCTGACCGTCATCACCGAAAGCTTCCGTCCGCCGGACGGCTGAACCGGAACGGGTTCCCATGAGTCGACAAGCCTGGTGCCGGCGTACGCTGGCCGTCCTCGTCGTCGTGCTGACCGGTCTGGTCGCCGGGCACGCCGCGGTCGCCCGCGGCGGCCGCTTCCCGACCGTCGCCGCGCCGGCCACACCCGGGGACGCCGCGGTCGCGCTGCAGGCGGCCCTGGGCTACCACTCGGTGCTGGCCGCCGACATGATGCGCAGCCGGATCCGCGGTGACGAGGAGCTGGCCCGGGCGGCCGAGAACGCCGTCGGGCGGAACACCGACGTCATGCGCCAGCTCGTGGGCGCGCTCCTGGGCGCCGACCGGGCGGAGCAGTTCCGGCTGTTGTGGACGGCGCACGTCACGGCGCTGGCCAACTACTCGCGCGGCGTGGCCGACGAGGACAACGGCGCCCGCGACGCGGCCCGGTCCGCACTGTCCACCTTCGAGGGTGACCTCGCCGGTTTCCTCGCCGCCGGGTCGCAGGGACGGCTGCCGCGTGACGCCGCCGCGGCCGCGGCGTACCTGCACGTCGACCACCTGATGCAGCAGGCCGACGCGTACGCGGCCGGCGACTACGCCCGGGCCGACCAGATCTACCGCGAGGGCTACGCGCACACGTTCGAGCTGGGCGAGACGATCGCGAACGCGCTGATCGGGCCGGCCGCGGTCAAGGCCCTGCGCGCCCCGGCCTGGCGGCTGCGCTCGCAGCTGACCCGCCTGCTCGGCGAGCACGTGGTGCTGGTCGTGGCCGCGACCCGCGCGGGCGCGACCAACGGCCCGGACTTCGCGGCCGCCGGCGAGGCCGTCAACGCCAACACGCGGGACCTGGCCGGCGCCGTGGACACGCTGTTCGGCGCGGCGGCGGCGCAGCGGTTCCAGTCGCTCTGGGCGGACCACGTCGAGCAGGTGATGGCGTACACCGGTGGCGTGGCGGCGGGCGACGCGACGCGGCGGGAAGCGGCGATCGAGGCGCTCGGCGGGTTCGAGAAGCAGTTCGCGGCGTTCCTGAGCAGCGCGACCGGCGGGCGGCTGCCCGTGGCCGACCTGGCCCGGACCCTCGTGATGCACGACCAGATGCTGCTGGCGCAGGTCGACTCGTTCGCGGCGAAGCAGTACGAGCAGGCGCAGGACAGCGCCTATTCGACGTACGGGCACATGGGCGACGTGGCCGGCCAGCTCGCGGGCGCGTTCACCGGGACGCTGGGCGACCGGGCGCCCAAGGGCGGATCGCAGACGGGGTACGGCGGCACGGCCGGCCACCATGGCTGAACCGGCCCGGGTGCTCCGGTTCGCGCTGGTCGCGGTGCTCCTGGCGCTGGTCGGGACAATCCCGGCGAGCCAGCGCGAAGCGCCCGCCGCCGCCGACCGCTCCGCCGCCGCCGACCGTCCGGCGGGTCCGCTGGCCGTCGATTCGTTTCGGTCGGCACGCAGCTATTCCGCGGTCGCGTCGCCGGTCCGGCTCCGCATCCCGGACATCGGCGTCGACACGCCGCTGACACCGCTCGGCCGCAACGCGGACGGCACCGTGGCCGTGCCGGTCGACCCGGACGTGGCCGGCTGGTACCGGGAGGGCGCCCGGCCGGGCCAGCCGGGACCGGCGGTCATCCTGGGCCATGTCGACTCCCGGGTCGGGCCGGCCGTGTTCTACGACCTGCACGCGCTGCGGGCGGGCACGCAGGTCTCCGTCGAGCGCTCCGACGGCAGCCGCGTCGCCTTCCGGGTGACCGGCCAGGTGCGGGTGGCGAAGTCCCGGTTCCCGACCGACCTGGTCTACGCCCCGACGCTCGAGCCGTCGCTGCGGCTGGTGACCTGCGGCGGGACGTTCGACCACGCGGTCGGGCACTACCGCGACAACGTGATCGTGTATGCCGACGCCGCCTGACGCTCAGCTCGGCAGCCGCACCTCGGCCGCGGTCCGGTCGACGCGCAGCCCCTTCCACGCCGGCTGGCGCAGCTTGGCGTCCGGTGTCCACGACCGGAACGTGACGTCGGCGACGAGCACCGGGCGCAGCCACTCGGCGTGCCGGGCGTGCTGGCGCGGCACGGGGCCGTCGAACGGGTCGCGCGGCCCGCGCAGCGCCTCGAACCGCTCGCGCAGGTCACGCAGGGCGTCGGCGGTGAACCCGGTGCTGACCTGGCCCACGTAGACCAGCCGGTCCTGCTCGTCGTACTTGCCGACCAGCAGCGATGCGATCGACCGGCGGCCCGGCTTGAAGCCCGCGACGACCACCTCGGTGACGTTGGTGAGCGGCACCTTGACCCAGGTCGGCGACCGTCGCCCCGGCCGGTACGGCGAGGTGAGCCGCTTCGCGATCACGCCCTCCAGGCCCAGCTCCCGGGCGGCGTCGAGCAGCGCGGGGCCGGCGTCGCCCGTCCAGTACGGCGGCGTGTCGACCGGGTCGCCGGTGATGTCGAGGCGTTGCAGGGCGTCCCGCCGCTCGGCGTACGGCAGGACCGTGAGGTCGGTGCCGTCGAGGTGGAGCAGGTCGAAGAGGTAGAAGCGGATCGGCCCCGCCGGGGTGCCACGGATCCGCTGTTGGAGTGCGGCGAAGCTGGGCAGCCCGTTGCGGCCGAGCGCGACGATCTCGCCGTCGAGCACCGCCCGGCGGCCGGCCAGCATCGCGCGCAGGGCGTCCAGCTCCGGGTAGGTCGCCGTGAGGTCGGTGTGGTTGCGGCCCACCAGGCGCAGGTCGCCGTCGACGTGGGCGATCGCCCGGACACCGTCCCATTTGAACTCGTAGCCCCAGTCGCCCTCGGTCGGCAGCTCGCCTGGGGTGGCCAGCATGGGCTCGACGTGCGCGGGCATCTCGGTGTCCGGCGGGGGCGTCTCGGGCGGCGTCGGCTCGGCCGTGGGCGCCACCGCCAGGCCGAACCGGTCGCTGACCAGCCGGACCGGGCGCAGGTCGAGCACCGGCCAGGTCGGCGGGAGCGCGACCTCGGCGGCCTTCGGGTTGGCGGTGACGTAGTAGGCCCGATGGGTCAGCGCCGCCGCGACCGCGTGCCCGACGTCCAGATCGCCGCCGGCCAGCCGCGTCAGCTCGCCGACCTGCCGCAGCTCGTCTTCCGTGGGCTGTTCCGTGCCGAGCGGCAGGACGACCATGGTCCGGGTGCCCAGCAGGGCCATGAGCTGCTTGACGTCCCAGTCGTCGGTGAGCGCGGCCAGCGCGGTGGCCAGGCAGGCGGCCGGCACACCGACCTGGCGGCCCTCGGCGTTGATCTCGGAGATCAGCTCGGCGGCGGCGATCTGGCCGTGTGCGTACGCGAGCAGTGCCGACCCGTCGTAGACGGCGGCGATGTCGCTCACGCGGCTCGACCGCGAACCCGGGCGAGCAGGTCTTTGGCGTCCTGGAGCGCGGCCGCGGGGATGGGCCGCGACAGCTCGGCCCGCCAGCGCCGCCGACCAGCCTCGGTGACCTCGAACCCCGCCGCGCGCAGCACCTCGTCGAGCGTGGGATCGGTCATCCCATCTGCCACAGTGGAGAGTTTACGCGTCTCGATGCTGCTGATCGAGGAGCAGTTCGGCAGCGCGGGCGAGCACCTGGGCGCGGGTGCGCCCGCCGTGGTCCGCGGCGAGGAAGTGCTCGCCGATGGCCACGCAGAAGGCGAGCAGGCTGCGGGCCTCGACCTCGTCGGGGTCGGCGCAGAACGTGCCGATCATCTCGCGCAGCAGCCCCATGCGGCGGTTGTCGACCCGGCGCAGGCGCGCGGCGACGGCGGGGTCGCGCCGGCCCCAGTCGCGGACCGCGAGGTCGATCGGCAGGAGGCGGTCGCTGGAGAAGGTGAGCACGCCGGCCCGCTTGATCTTCGTGCGCGGGTCGCCACCCTCGCGCTCGACCCGGGCCAGCACCTCGTCGGTGCTCTCCCGCTCCCAGGTGTCGAGCATCGCGTCGAGCAGCGCCTCCCGGTCGGCGAAGGAGCCGTAGAACCCGCCCTTCGTGACACCGAGCGCCTTGGCCAGCGCCTCGACCCGGACGGCGTCGGGCCCACCGGCCGCCAGCGCCGCGAGCCCGGCCTCGACCCACTGCTCCCGCGTGGTGCGGATCGCACCCAATATCCTGCCCACCTTCCATATACGCCACCGTATAACAGCGGTTAACCTGGTGTTGTACGCCATCGTATACATCTATTGGAGGGCAGCGGAATGACCATCGACAGCGCCGTGGGCACCGGCCACATCCCGGCCGCGTTGCACGCCCTGCCGCACGTCCACTACGCCGACCGCTTCACGCTGGCCACGGCGCTCGAGGCGACGCCGGAGGCCTGGGCGCGGGCGATGTTCGGCGACACACCCAGCGCCGGCGAACTCCTGATCTGGCGCGGCATCCTCTCGCTGCGGCTGCACCGGGAGCGCTCGCTGGACACGGTGGCCGGCTGGCGGGTCGACGAACGCCGCGAAGACTGGATCCGCCTGGCGGCGGAGTCCTGGTGGCTGAGGGCGAACATGGTGGTGGCGACCACCGGGGGCCAGGTGTCGCTGTGGACGTTCCTGCACTACGCACAGCCGATCGGCCACGTCGCCTGGCCACCGCTGTCCATCGTGCACCGCCACCTGGTCCCGGGCGTCCTCCGCTCCGCCGCCGTCCGGGTCAGAGGCCCGCGCGGGTGAGGATCCGCTCCATCTCCGCCGGCGGCAGCGACGGCGAGCCGGCGATCTGCCGGCGCAGCGGCTCGGGCGTGTCGGGGCGCGCGAAGACTGCGACGCGCACCCGTGCGCTCGGGTCCGCACCGAGCCGGTCCCGCAGGTGCGCGGGCAGCCGCGGGTGTCCCGCCACCTCCACGCGTACGTCCTGATCGGGGTCGCCGGCCAGCCGCTCCGCCCGCTCGGCGGTCAGCCGCACGTGGCGCACCACGCCGGCCCGGGTGACCGGATCGTCGAGCAGGCGGGCGAACGCCTCGCGCGGTTCGGCGCGGTGTCCCGCCGCCAACGCCGCTCGCACCGCGGCGTCCGGGTGCCCGATCAGGCGCACGAAGACCCGGTCGGGCAGGTGGCGGTTGAGCGCGAGCGCCCACCGCGACGGCGGATCAACCGGCGCACCAGCGCCCCGGGCAGCGCGGGGTTCTCCGCGAGCCCGTCGAGGGCGGCGTCGAGGTGGGCCGGAATGGCGGTGAACCTACCGGCGGGCGGACTCGCCGTCAGTACGGGTAATGCACCGGCAGGTCCGTGGTGGTGAGCCAGCGGCGCTGGGTGAACTCGTCCAGGTTGTCGTCGCCGCCCGAGCGGCCGCCCAGGCCCGACTGGCCGATGCCGCCGAACGGGGCCAGCGCCTCGTCCTGCGGTGTCGCGTCGTTGACGTGTGCCATGCCGCCGCGCAGGCGCCGGGCCACCGAAAGGCCGCGCCGCAGGTCGGCGGTGAGGACCGAGTTCACCAGGCCGTACTCCGTGTCGTTGACGACCTTCACCGCCTCCTCCGCGTCGGAGACCACGAGCACCGGCGCGATCGGGGCGAAGATCTCCTCGCGCCACAGCCGCATCTCCGGCGTGACCCCGGTGACGACCGTCGGCCGGAAGAACGGCGGGTCCTGCGGGCCACCGGTCACCACGGTCGCGCCGGCGGTCACCGCCGATGCCAGCAGCTCGGCCGCGCGGGCGTGCTGACGCTCGTTGATCATCGGGCCCAGGCCGACGGCGCCGGTGTGCGGGTCGCCGACCTCGATGGCCTGGGCGCGGCCGGCCAGCGCGGCCACGTACGCGTCCGCGACCGCGGCGTGCACCACGTGGCGGCCGGCGGTGATGCAGGTCTGGCCCTGGTAGTGGAACGACGACCACGCGCCGATCATCGCCGCCTGGTCCAGGTCGGCGTCGTCGAGCACGACCAGCGCGTTGTTGCCGCCCAGCTCCAGCGACACCTTCTTGAGCAGGCCCCCGGCCGTCGCGGCGATCGAGCGGCCGACGGTGGTCGAACCCGTGAAGTGCACCATCGCGGTCGCTGGATGTTCGACGAGTCGCGAACCGACCTCGGCACCGCCCTGCACGACCTGGAACACGCCCGCGGGCAGGCCGGCCGCCGCGAACAGGTCGGCGAGCATGGCGCCGCCGGACAGCGGGGTCTCCGGGGACGGCTTGAGCACCACGGTGTTGCCGAGCGCGAGGGCCGGCGCGATGACCCGCATGCCGAGCACGAGTGGGAAGTTCCACGGCGTGATCGCGGCGACCACGCCGAGCGGCACCCGCTCGGCCAGGCTGAACCGGCCGGCGTGGTTGGACGGCCGCACCTCGCCGATCGGGCGGGCGGCCAGGGCCGCGGCCTCAAGCAGCTCGCCGCTCGCGGCGCCGATCTCGTAGTCGGCCTTGCCCGGGATCGACCCGGTCTCGCGGACGATCAGTTCCCGCAGCGTCGCGGCGCGGTTGGTGAGCTCAAGAGCGGCGCGGCGCAGCACCGCGGCTCGCTCGTTGTAGGTGAGCGCGGCCCAGGCGGGCTGCGCGGCGGCGGCGCGTTCGACCGCGGCGTCGACGTCGGCCGGCGTGGCGGCCGGCACGGTGCCGAGGCTCGCGCCGGAGGCTTTGTCCAGGGCGATGAGGGTGGACATGTCGGCTCCTCAGGATGGCGGGGCGAGGTGGCGCCGGGCGAGGGCGACCGCCCCCGTGACCGGCGGTGCGTCCAGGAGATGGACGCTCAGGTGGGCGGGCACGCGGTCGCGGAACGCGGCGTACAGCGCCGGCTGGCTCGTCATGACGCCGCCCGCGGCGACGACGTCACCGGACGCGCCCTTGCCGAGCAGGACGTCGACGAGGCCGGCGAGGCTCGCGCCGCCGGCGCGGATCACGGCGCGCGCGTCCGCCGACCCGGCTTCCGCCGCCGCGAACACGGCCGGCGCGCGGGCGGCCCAGTGTCCGGCCTCGGTGTTGTCGTTGACGGTGCGGGCCAGGCCGGTCGGCCCGTCGACGCCGAACGCCTCGATCAGCATCGGCAGCAGTACGTCGGCCGACCCGCCGGCGTCGTGGCGGGTGAGCGCGGCCCGCACCGCCTCGCGGACGAGCGCCGGTGCGCTGCCCTCGTCGCCGATCACCCAGCCCCAGCCGCCGGCGAAGTCGAGCCCGCCGTCGGGACCGACCGCGACCGCGATCGAGCCGGTGCCGGCGATCACGCCGATCCCGTGCGCGAGGCCGGCGGCCGGCACGAGCAGCGCGGCGTCGTTGGTGACCGTGGCCGGCACACCGGCGGCGGCCCGCAGCGCTGCCTCCAGCGCATGACAGTGCTCCTCGGTGTCGCAGCCCTGCGCGCCCGCACCGATCGCCACGACACCGGCCGCCGCGTGCCGCCCGACCGCGGCCCTGATCCAGTCGGCCGCGGCGGCCACCGGCGCGGCGGCCCAGTCCCCGCTGGGCTCGACCGCCTCCGCCACCGGCTCACCGGCCAGTGTCTCGACCCGGACGTGGGTCTTCGTGCCGCCGATGTCCAGGCCCACCACCACGGGTTCGGTCACAGCGCCGGCACCTTCGTGTCGTCGTTGTGGAACACGAACTCCTCGATGTCGATGCCGGCGGACGCCGCGGTTCGGGCGACCAGCACCTGCAGCACCACCGCTTCGAGGATCGCCCGCTGGTTGGGCGGCACGGCCGGCAGCCGCACGACCTGCAGGAAGGGCGCGGCCGGCACGTCCTGTGCGGTCACCAGGATCACCGGGTGCCCGGCGCCGGAAAGCGTGCGGGCCACCGCGGTCTCGCGCTCGTCACCGAACAGCACGTGGGCCGTGCCGCCGGCCGACTCCATCGCGCCGTGCAGGTACTGCCGGGTGCTCATCCCGGTGCCCGGCAGCCGCACCACCTCGCGGAAGAGCAGGGCGCCGGCCTCCGCGGAGCCGGCCGACGGGCCGGCGCCGACGAAGTCCGCGGCCCGCGCGCCGGCGAAGGTGGCGGCCAGCTCGTCGGCCCGCTCGGCGAGCGCCGCCTCCAGCCCCCGCAGCAGGTCCGGCAGGAGCGCCCAGCCCGCGTCGAGCGTTCCGCCGTCCCAGGCTTCCGCGATCATGCCCAGACCCGCCACGGTGGCGGTGTAGCCGATCGTCGAGGCGTAGCTGTCCGGCAGGTCGCCCAGGCCGAGGTGGTGCGACGCGACGGCGGCGATCGGCGACGGGTCCACATTGGTCACGGCGTAGCGCAGCCGGTCGTCCACCGACGACAGCACCGCGAGCGTCTCGGAGCTGCGGCCGCTCTGCGAGACCGCGACCAGCGGGTGGCGGCTCGCCGGAAACGGCAGCGGGTGGTCGCCGGCGGACAGCCGCCACGAGTGGATCCCGCGCCCGCGCAGGGTCCAGGTCGGCGCGCAGGCCGCCGCCAGGCTCGCGCCGATGGCGACGAAGACCGGGCCCGGGCCGCGGAACCAACCGTCGGCCTGCCTGGCGGTGACCTCGGCGCTCAGCCGCTGGATGGCGGCCGACAACACGTCGTGCTGCTGCGCGCGGGCCGCGGCGAAGGTGATGTGACCCTCCGGCGTAGACATCATGTTCTCCGTACGTCGTTGTTCAGGCGTGGCAGTGGTCGGTGCCGCTGGCGGGCACGTCGAGGGTCGGGTTGCGGCCGAAGAAGCCGGCCGGCTTGAGGACGAACCCGGTGGTGTCGACCGGCATGACGGGCCAGTCCTCGGGCCGCGGGAAGTGCGTGAGCCCGAACGTGTGCCAGACGACGATGTCGGTGCCGTCGACGGCCCGGTCGGCCTTGACCCAGGCGGGCATGCCGGCGCCACCGGGGTGCTGGTTGACCAGGTCACCGGCGGGATACTGCTCGGCCGGGTCGTACGCGGTGACCCAGAGGTGCCCGGTGGCGAACGTCGCGCGGCGGTAGAGGTCCGACGACGCGTCGGCGAGCAGCGCGGGCTGGCCCTGCGGGTGCAGCACGTACGCCACGTCGCGCCCGAGCCTGTTCTGGACCGCGGGGTTGCCGATCCGCCAGACCCGGCCGCGCCCGCCGTCGGCGAGCCGGGGCGCGTCGCTCTCCTTGCGCAGCCGTGTCACCTGCTGCGTGATGCCGGTGCCCGTCGGGTTGGCCGGCCCGCGCGGCACCGCGACCGCGTCGACCTCCTCGACGTAGTTGTCCGGCCCGTCCACCGCGACGTCGAGGCGGGCGCTGAACAGGTGCTGGTGGTGCGGCGCGCCGAGGGCCGGCGCGACCTCGGTGGCGTACGCGTAGTCGCCGCCCGGGTGGCCCGACGTGAACACGACGCCGGTGGCCTTGACTTCCAGCTCGATCGTGCCGTCGAGGTAGAAGTACCAGTAGAAGCCGTAGTCGTAGTTGCCGACCGTGACGAAGAACGAGACCACGAGCCGGCGGTTGCGACGCACGTCGCTGGACCCGGTGAAGCTGCTCGTGTGCTTCCACAGCACGCCGGCGTCCTCTTCGTGGACGCAGATCGCCTGCGGGATCGTCCGCGGCTGCCCGGCGTTGTCGGCGACCACCACGTCGAGGTAGGTGATGTCGCCGACGCAGTCACAGCCGAGCTCCAGCGAGTTGGCGAAGTTGCCGAGCAGGTACTCGCCGCCGTCGAAGAACGTCTGGAACCAGCGCTGCGGGCTCGGGTCGGCGTAGGGGACGACCATCTCGGCGATCGACGCCCGGTAGAGCACCGGCCGATCCGCGATCGAGATGTTCCGCAGCACCAGGCCCTCGCGCGAGTCGAAGCAGACCTGGAGCTTCCAGCCGAGCCACTCGAGCACGTTGTCCGCGCCGATCGTGAAGCTCGGGCCGTGCGGCTGGGTGATCTCGATCGGCCGGAACCCGTCACGCGCCGGCCCGGTGAAGTCGGGCAGGTGGAAGTTGCCGTCCTCCTGCGGCACGGCCAGCAGCGCCGCGTCGACGACCTCGACGACCTGACGGGCGATCACGTCGACGTACGCGACGACGCCGTCGACGGGGTGGGCCCACGGCAGGTCCTGCGGGCTCTTCTGCAGGAAGGTGAAGCAGCGCTGCAGGCGGCGGCCGCGCTCCGCCTCGGTCATCGCGGCGCCGGCCGACAACGGCTGGATCCGCAGCACCGACAGGTCCGACAGGCCCCGGCGCTCCATGGCGGCGAGCCAGCGCGGGTCCTGGTGGACGATCTCCTCGACCATCGCGAACTCGAGCAGCACGACCGGCACCTGGCCGTCGACGGCGGGCTCGATCCGGGTCGACGAGACCACCCGGTCCTCGGCGGGGCAGACCACGACGTCGTGCGACGCGCCGTCGGCCATGTCGACCAGCAGCGCGCGGAAGCGGCGCGGCGGGAGCTCGAGCCGCTTGTCCGGCTCGACCAGCCCCAGGTACGCGACGTGCGTGCTGTCCGTCAGCAGACCACCGCGGACAAGAAGCTCGCGCGCGGCCGAGATCTCCTCGGCTCGCAGCGGCGCGAGCACGCTCGACAGTTCGACCACAGCGGTTTCCTCCCCAGGACCATCGCGATACCTAATGACTACCACACAATACCAATTAAGCACCTCTGGTAAAGCTGGTCTTCTGTGGTTTGCACAAACCATGATTTTCCGCGATGATGCGACGGTGACTGACACGTCGATCAGCGCCGACCACCCCGAGCCGCTCTGGATCCAGGCCGTCAACCTGATCAAGGAGCAGATCAGTACGGGTGCGCTGAAGCCGGGCAGCCGGCTCCCGCCGGAGCGCGAGCTGTGCGAGCGCCTGGGCATCAGCCGCGTCACGCTGCGCAAGGCGCTCACGACGCTGGTCGAGGAGGGCGCGCTGAGCTCGTCGCACGGCCGCGGCTGGTACGTCTCGGCCAGCGTCACCGCCCGCGAGTGGCCCAACAGCCTCGAGTCGTTCACCGAGACCGCCGGCCGGATGGGCCTCGCGCCCAGCTCCACGGTGCTGCGGCAGGAGGTGGTCCCGGCCGACCTCGACCAGGCCGAGCACCTGTCGATCGCGCCGGGCACGCCGCTGTTCGTGCTCGAACGGGTCCGGCTGCTCAACGAGGTGCCGATCGCGCTCGACCTCACCCAGGTCCCGGCCGAGTTCGTGCCGGGCATCGCGGAGGCGGACTTCCGCACGGGTTCGCTCTACGACCACCTCGTCGCGGCGAACCTCGATCCGGTCAAGGCCGACGCCACGGTCGAGGCGCGGGAGGCCGACGACTACCTGGCCGAGCACCTGCTGCTCGAGGTCGGCAAGCCGGTGCTGGTGATGCGCCAGCTGGTGTTCAGCCCGACCGACCGGCCGCTGTTCTCCTCGGTGGTGCGCTACCGCGGCGACCGCTACCGGCTGCGGACCTACTTCCTGCGCAGCGCGCCGAGCCGGCCGTCGTGGGGCCTGCGCTGAACCCGGCGTCACTTGCCGATGCCCTGGCTCAGGCCCTGGATGAACTGCCGCGAGAAGACCACGAACAGCACCACGAGCGGCACGGCGCCGAGCGTCAGCGCGCCGAGCAGCGCCGGGTAGTCGTTGAGGAACTGCCCGACGAACTGCTGCACGCCGAGCGTGACCGTCTGGTTCTCCTGGCTCGGCGCGAGGATCAGCGGGAACCACAGGTCGTTCCAGATCGGCAGCATCGTCACCGAGGCGACCGCGGCCAGCCCCGGCCGCACGACGGGCAGGGTGACCGAGAGCGTGCGCAGCTCGCCGGCGCCGTCGATCCGGGCGGCCTCCTTCAGCTCGTGCGGCACCGAGCGGAAGTAGGTCATCAGCAGCGCCACGCCGAGCGGCAGGCTCATCGCGGTGTAGACCAGGACCAGCGCCGTAAGGGTGTCCATCAGGCCCCACGCGATCATCGTCTTGAGGATCGGCACCGTGCCCAGCCGGATCGGCAGCATGATGCCGGCCACGAAGAACCCGCCGACCAGCGGCGCGAACCGCACCCGGTATTCCGTCAGGGCGAACGCCGCCAGCGTCGCGAGCACCAGCGTCAGCACGGTGCTGGACAGCGTGACGATCAGGCTGTTGCGGTAGTTGTCGACGAAGTGCCCGCGCTGGAACACCCGCTCGTACCCGCCGGTGCTGAACGTGTCCGCGTTGGGCAGCGCGAACGGGTGCTCGAAGATCGCCGGCGTGGTCTTGAACGAGTTGACCACCACGAGCAGGATCGGCGCGATCGCCAGCAGGGCGAACACGATCAGCAGGCCGTGCACGACCAGCGTGCCGGCGCGGTCGGACCGCCGCGCCCGGCGCGCGCGGGCCGCCGTCGTCGCGGCCGTCATCGTCATTCCAGCGCTCACAGGCCCACCACTCACAGCTCGTAGGACTTCAGCCGGCGGTGCAACAGACCGAAGTACGCGCCGGTGATGATGAGGATGATCAGGAAGATGACGCTGGCCACGGTCGCGCCCAGGTCGAGGTCGGCGAGCTGGCCGCTCGATCCGAAGAACGTGCGGTAGAAGAGCGTGCCGAGGATGTCCGTGCTGTAGTTCGGACCGGGCGCCGAGCCGTTGAGCGCGAAGACCAGGTCGAAACCGTTGAACGTCCAGATGTACGTGAGGATCGCGATCAGCCCGAACTGCGGTGCGATGAGCGGGAACTTGATCCGCCAGAAGGTCGTCCAGCCGCCGGCGCCCTCGACCCGCGCCGCCTCCAGCACGTCGCCCGGCACGGCCAGCAGCGCGGCGTACAGGAAGATCATCGGAATGCCGACGTACTGCCACACCGACATCAGCGAGATCGTGGGCAGCGCGGTGTTCTCGTTGCCGAGCAGTGGATAGTCGACCAGGCCCCAGAGCGGGTTGATGATGAGCCGCCAGATGAAGCCGACGATGACCACCGACAGCGTGGTCGGGATGAACAGCAGCGTGCGGTAGAGGCCGGTCGACCGGCGCAGCCGCCCGGAGGTCAGCAGCGCCGCCAGCAACAGGCCGACCGGCACCTCGACGACCAGGTGGATCGCGAAGAACTCGAGGTTGTTGACCAGCGCGTTCCAGAACCGCTCGCTCGTCGTCGGGTTGGTGAACAGGTAGACGTAGTTGTCCAGGCCGACGAACCGGGCGACCGCGCCGTCCGTGTCGAACAGGCTGTAGTACATGGAGTTGAGCAGCGGCAGGGCCGCGAACGCCACGTACACCGCGAGCGCGGGCAGGGTGAACGCGAGAAAGTAGCGGTACTGCGCCCTTCGCACGGCCGGTCTTCCTTTCGTGGTCGTGGGGATGTGCCCGGCGTCCGGGCACATCCCCTCCCTCTGCCGCCTACTTCTGCTGCTGCGGCGCGTACCAGGAAGAAAGGCCCTTCTGTAGTTCGGCCGTGGCCTCCTGCGGGCTGAGGTTCTTCGTGTACATGAGCTGCAGCACGCGCCAGACCTCGTCGTCGAACGGCGGCGTGCCGGCGCTGAGCCGGTCGAGACCGAGCCGGGGCGTGAGCTTCGCGCCCTGCTTGAGGTTGGCGAAGTCCTGGGCGAGCTGGTTGGTGTAGGTGACCGGCTCCTTGCCCATGGCGAAGAACCCGGGCAGCTTGTTCATGTAGAGCGACTGGAACTCCGGCGTCGTCGTCCACTGCAGGAACGTCTCCGCCTCGGCCTTGTGCTTGCTGGCCTTGTTGATGCCGATCGCCATGTCCGGCATCTCCTGGAGGTAGCGCTCACCGCCCGCGGTCGCCGTCGGCGGCCCGAACACTCCGACGTTGAGGTTGCCGACCGCGACCTGGTTGATGTCCCAGGAACCGTCGGGCAGGATCGCGGCCTTGCCGAGCGCGAACAGCTGGGTCATGTCGGCGTACTTCAGGCTCTCGGAACCCTTCGGCAGGTACGGCTTCCAGGCGTCGAACGCGCTGAACGCGGCCACGAAGTCCGGGTCGGTCACCTTCTTGGTGCCCTTGATCAACCCCTGCCGGCCGTCCTCGCCCTTCCAGTACGCGGGGCCGATGCTGTAGAGCCCGTTGTAGGCGAGCTGCCAGGACTCCGCCGAGCCGAGCGCGAGCGGTGTGTACTTGCCGTTGTCCTTGATCGCCTTGAGCACGCCGAGGAACTCGTCCTGCGTGGTCGGCACCTTCAGGTTGAGCTCGGTGAAGATGTCCTTGTTGTAGAAGAAGCCGGCCAGCACGGCGGCGGTCGGCACGCAGTAGGGGTTGCCGTCGTCGCCGGCCCACGGGTCCAGGGCGAGCTGGTCGAAGCCGCTCACCGCGGGCTTGCCCGTCAACGGCTCGAAGTAGCCCTTCTTGATCCAGGACCGGTTCACGTCGTACGGCCGGCAGGTGATCAGGTCCGGGCCGGTGCCGCCGTCCACCTGCGACTGGATCGCCGCGTTGTATTCATTGGTATTAGTCGGGCTGAACTTCACCTTGATCGTCGGGTGCGTCTTCTCGAACGCGGGCAGGATCTCGTCCTGCCAGATCGCCAGGTCCTCGGTGCGCCAGCTGCCGAGGGTCAGCACGACCTGGCTGGCGTCACCGCCGCTCGCCGACGGCGAACAGGCCGAGGTCAGGACGACTGCCGCCGCCGCGACCAGCGCAACGGACGCACGTAATGCACGCATGGAGTTGCCTCTCGTCATCGTTGCCACCGCGCGGCTCCCCCCGGCTGCCGGCGCCTGATGCGGGAGCATATACAGGTAGACCCAGTGGTAACAAGAGGTACAGCTTTGGTTTGTGTTGATGCTAGGGTGCGGATCCACTGCGTACCACTTGTTGCCTTGGAGGATCCATGATCGGGGTCGGCCTGCTCGGGTCCGGGTTCATCGGCGAGACCTACGCCGAAGCGCTCGACGACGTCCGGGACGCACGGCTCGTGGCGCACTACTCCCGCTCGGCTTCGCGGGCGGCGGCGTTCGCCGCGAAGGCGGGGCGGGACACGAGACCACACCACACCATGGCGGCGCTGTGCGCGGATCCGGCGGTGGACCTGGTCGTCATCGCGCTGCCCAACGAGGTGCACCTCGAGGCCGTCAAGCTCGTCGCGGCGGCCGGCAAGGGCGTCATCTGCACCAAGCCGCTGGCCCGCACGGGCAAAGAGGCGGCCGAGATCCTCGAGGTGGTCACCGCGGCCGGCGTCTGGCACGGCTACGCGGAGAGCGCCGTGTTCTCCCCCAACCTCGCCAAGGCGTACGAGATCGTCGCGGCCGGCGGCATCGGCGAGGTGCTGTGGATGCGCGCCCGCGAGGGCCACTCCGGGCCGCACGCCCCGCACTTCTGGGACGCGGAGACCGCCGGCGGCGGCGCGCTGCTCGACATGGGCTGCCACACCATCGAGTCGGCCCGGCACTTCTTCGGGCGGGACAACCCGATCGTCGAGGTGTTCGCCTGGGGCGCGACGCTCGCACACGGCGACAAGACCACGGGCGAGGACAACTCGATCGCGCTGTTGAAGTTCGCCGGCGGGCAGGTCGCCTCGATCGAGAGCTCGTGGGTGGAGCAGGGCGGCATGCAACTGCGGCACGAGATCGTCGGCAGCGCCGGGCGGCTCGTCACGGACACCGCGTCGACGCCGGTCTGGGGCTTCATCACCAAGCCGGTGGGCTACCTCGTGGAGAAGGCCGACGCGGACACCGGGTGGGTCTACCCGGTGCCGGAGGAGACCCGCGCGTACGGCTTCTCCCAGGAGATGCGGCATTTCGTCGAGCGGTTCGCGGCGGGTGAGCCTCCCTTGGAGACCTTCCACGATGGACTGGTCGTGAACACCGTTGTGGACGCCTGCTACCGCTCCATGGCCTCCGGGCGTTGGGAGACGGTCGAATTGCCGTAACGGCGCGACGGGACATCGCGGCCGACCGAATCCTGCTACGTTGCCGTCCGTCTATTACACGGGGGTAACAGGCGTGTTTCTAGCGTTGGCTTGGTTCAGTGAGCGGCCGTTGCACGCCGACGCGGTCGCCGCGCGCCGCGAGCGTTTCGCCGCGGCCAGTTCGGCGATCGTGCCGGACAGCTACGAGCGGCTGGAGCTGGGCGGTCCCGACTGGGGTGTGACGGTGCTGCACCCGGTCGACCAGGGCGCGTTCCGCTGGCCGGTGGTCGCCACCGAAGGCCCGCTCACCGCGGTGTCCCTCGGCCTGCCGGTCGGGCTCGACCTGACCGGCGGGCCGATCGCGCTGGCCCGCCGGTTGCTGGCCGGGGAGGACCCGCACCGTGACGTGATACCGCCGTTCGGCCTGATCGGCATCGAGACCGCGGCGGGCGGGGGCGGGCAGCGGGTCGACATCGCGCAGGACTGGCTCGGCATGTGCCGGCTGTTCACGGGCGAGGCCGACGGCATCACGGCGTTCTGCACCCGACCCAGCCCACTGGCCGCGTTTCTACATGGGACGGTCGAGCCCGATCTCGACGGTTGGGCGGCGTACGTCGCCTCCGGGCAGTTCGGCGGCGATCTCTCGCCGGTGCGCGGCACCCGCATGCTGCGCCCGGGTGAGCGGGCGACCGCCCGGCCGCTGACCGCCGGCGGTTGGGAGGTCACCTCCGCGCGGGGGCACAGCATCGACGACGTCGTCCTGGCCGGGTTCGCGGCGCGGCAGCGGCCACTGGCGGAGACCTTCGACGCGGCCGCGGAGGCACTCACGAGCAGTGCCACCAGCCTGCACGATCTCTACGACAGCCAGATCGTCCTCGGCCTGTCCGGTGGCAAGGACTCGCGGCTCCTCGCCGCGACCCTGATCGCCGCCGGCCGGCTGCCCCGCCTGGTGACCAACGACGACACCCTGGCCGAGGGCCAGACCGCCGGCCGGCTCGTGCAACTCCTGCGCGACAAGCGTGGCGTCGATCCCGAGCACCGGATCCAGGCCGCCGGCGCGCCGGCCGACGTGCTGGGCGTGGGCCTGGGCGAACGCACCCGCCGGTTGCAGCGGCAGTACGACTACCAGTTCCCCTCCACCTACCTGGTGCGGCCCGCCCGTCCTGGGCGGCTGCCGGAGCGACCGCACGGCGCCAACTTCACCGGGGCGGCCGGCGAACTGGCCACCGGGGCCTGGTACCCGCCGGAAACCAGCGACGTGCCGGTGCCGGAGGTCGTGCTGACCCGGCTGGTGAGCGCGCTGGCGCGCGGCGTGGCGCCCGAGGCCGACGCGGCCGAGCGGCGGCGGGTCACCGCCCTCGTCGCGCACGCCGAGGAGGTCGGGCTGCACGGCCTACACCTGATCGACTACTGCTACCTGGTCGAGCGCGCCCGCCGCAAGGCGACCTCGGCGTACGCGATCGGCCTGGTCACACCGTTCCTGTCCCCCGGCTTCGTGGCGGCGTCGTTCGCCCTGGCGTCCGCACAGAAACGCGCTCAGGTGCTCCACAAGGGACTGATTGCGCGACTCGTGCCCGAGTGGTCCGAGGTCCCGTTCGTCAGCGTCTCGACCGGCGCGTCCACCGCCACCCGCGTGTGGCAGGGCGACGGCATCGAGGTGATGGCCGACCTGCTCGACACCGCACACGGCCCGCTCACCGAGCTGATCCGGCGCGACGCCGTGCTGACCGCACTCACGAAGGCGGCCGGCGGCGGCCAGCCCGACGCCCGCACCCTGCAGCAGTTCACCTATCTGGCCGTGGCCTCGGAGCAGCTCGAACCAGGCACCACCCGGCCACGCACCTCGGCGACCTACGCCGCGGTCACCGCACCGCGGCCCCAGCAGCCCGCCGGCTGGCGACCGCATCCGCGGCTGGTCGCGCGGCTCCGCTGGGTCAAGAAGACCCGCCTCGGCAACCGAATCTGGGCGACGGTCCGCAACAGGGTGCGCCGACCACGGTCGTGAACCGCTGAGCCACCCTTCGGGGCAGTCGCCGGGACATCATTGCTGCTAGATTGCCGGGCGTCTATTCAACCGGGGGTGACAGCGTGTTTGTTTCGCTGATCTGGCTGAGCGAGCGGCCCCTTTCCGCCGAGACCATGGCCGCTCGACACGAACGGTTCACGACCGGGGCGTCGGCCGTCGTGCCCGAAAGCTATGTAAGCCACGAGTTCGGCGACGGTGACTGGGGCGTGACGGTCCTGCACTGCGCCGATCAAGGGGCCTACCGGTGGCCGACGGTCGCCGCCGAGGGCCCGCTCATTGCCGTGTCACTCGGCCTGCCGGTCGGCCTGGACGCCACGGGCGGGCCGGTCGCGCTCGCCCGCCGGCTGCTGGCCGGCGAAGACTGGCACACCGACGTGGTGCCGCCGTTCGGGCTGATCGCGATCGAGACCGGACGACGCGTCACCGTCCAGCAGGACTGGCTCGGCATGTGCCGGCTGTTCACCGGCTCGGCCGACGGCGTCACCGCGATGTGCACCCGGCCCAGCCTGCTGGCCGCGTTCCTGCACGGTGCGGCCGAGCCCGATCTCGACGGCTGGGCCTCGTTCACGGTCTGCGGGCACTTCGGCGGCGAGTTCTCGCCATTCCGGGGCGCCCGGCAGCTGCGACCGGGTGAGCGGGTGACCGCCCGGCGGCGTGGTGCCGGTGGGGGCTGGCGCGTCAGCTCCGAACCGCGGCCCGCGGTCGACGACGTGGTCGCGGCCGGGTTCGCGGCGCGGCAGCGCCCGGTGCGGGAGTCGCTGGACGCCGCCGCGGAGGCCGTGAAGCGGACCGCCGCCAGCATCCACGAGCTGTACGACGACCAGATCGTCCTGGGCCTGTCCGGCGGCAAGGACTCCCGGCTGCTGGCGGCGTCGCTGGTGGCCGCCGGCCGGCTCCCCCGGTTCGCGACCAACGAGGACACCCGGGCCGAGGGAGAGGTCGCCCGGCAGCTCGTCCAGCTGCTGCGCGAGAAGCGCGGTCTGGCGCCGGAGCACACGTTCCATCAGGTCGGCGCACCGGCCAACGTCCTGACGGTGGGTCTGGCCGAGCGGACCCGGCGGCTGCAGCGGCAGTACGACTACCAGTTCCCGTCCTCGTACACGGCGCGCCCGGCCCAGCGGGAGCGCCTGCCGGACCGCCCCCGCGCCGCCACGTTCACCGGCGCGGCGGGCGAGCTCGCCACGGGCTACTGGTATCCGCCGGCCGCGAGTGACGTGGCCCCGGACCAAGTGGCGGTGTCGCGGCTGCTGGGTGCGGTGCCTCCGGCCGTGGCCGCGCCGGCCGCCCAGAGCGCCGAGCGCCGCCGGGTCACCGCCCTGGTCGAACACGCCAAGGACCTCGGGCTGCACGACCTGCACCTGATCGACTACATCTATCTCGTCGAACGCGTGCGCCGCTGGTACACGTCCGCTTATACGACCGGAATGGTCACGCCGTTCGTGTCACCGGGGTTCGTCGCCGCCACCTTCGCCCTGACCGCCGCGCAGAAACGCGACCGGACGATGCACACCGGTCTGATCCGACGGCTCGTACCCGAATGGTCGGACATCCCGTTCGTCAGCGTCGGGACCGGCGGGTCGACCGCCACGCGCCTGTGGCACGGCGACGGCATCGAGGTGATCGCCGACCTGCTCGACACCGCACACGGCCCGATCACGGAGCTGGTCCGCCGGGACAGGGTCGTGCACGCCCTGGCCAAGGCCGCCCACGGCGGCGAGCCGGACAGGCGCACGTTGCAGCAGTTCACCTACCTGGCCGTGGCCTCGGAGCAGCTCGAACCCGGCACGACCCGGCCACGAACCTCGGCGACCTACGCCGCCGTCACCGCGCCCCGGCCCCAGCCGGCCGCCGGCTGGCGACCAGACCCGCGACTGGTGGCCCGGCTCCGCTGGGTCAAGAAGACCCGCCTCGGCCGCCGGGTCTCGGTCAGCACCGCGTAGCCGGCGCGGCCGAGCTTGCGGGCCAGCGCGATCGGGGTCAGCGTCCCGTCGGCCTGCCCGATGATCT
>NZ_JBFAIU010000122.1:0-20093 GCF_040654855.1 Asanoa sp. NPDC050611 | reverse complement strand
GGGTCGAGCCCCAGGGAGCCCCGCAACGCCGCCTTGGCGGCCGGATCCGCCGGACCCGGTCGGAACTCCGCACGTACGGGGATCCCGATGACGTCGCACCGGTCCGGCGCGGTGCCGGCGAGCCGCCGGCCCTCGCGCGACAGTTCGGCGGTCGGCGTCACCACCCGGTCCACCGCCAACTGCCACCAGCTGCGGTGCGCGGTTCCCAGGTCCGTGACGACGGTCGTCAACGCCGGGCCGGGTGTGCCTCCGCCGCGGACGGCCGCCGCGGACGCGGCGAGCAGCGGGTGTAACGCGACCATCGCCAACGGCTGGTGACGGGCCACCGCCGCGGCGATCGGTCCCGACACGAAGTGTCTCAGCAGGCACTGCAGAACCCGCCGCAGCGGCCGGGCGTTGGTCGCGTGGAACAGGACGGACCACAGCCACGGGGCCGCCCGCACCAGCGGGCCATATCGCCGGCACACCCAACCGACGATCCGGTTGGCCTCCGCGCCGGTCAGCGGGTCGCAGGTAACCGTGGCCAGCTCGTCCGGGTACCGGCAGTGCACGGCCTGCCGAATGGCTTCCGCAGCCGCGCGGTGCCCGCCGCCGGTGTCAGCGGTCAACAGGAGAATCACGCGCGGCCCGGCCAGCTCCGCCGATGCCGTCATGAGCGCTCCGGACGGCTGCGGATCCGACCCCAGGGTTTGCGCCTGCCTGTCACCCATTCATTCTCTTGGCGGTCGACTGAGCGTCGTCCGTCCGCGAGCTGACTCAGCCGTACGCCTGCTGACGTAGCCCTGGCGCGAGCGTGCCGATTCGATCGGGTGTGCCGGCACCATCGACAGCGCGGAGCTAGTCCGCCCGCACCTGGTACCGGTAGCGCATCGGTGACATGCCCACCTCGCGTTTGAAGGCGGTGCTGAAGGCGCTTTCGGACGCGTATCCCAGGTGGGAGGCGAGCGAACCGACACGGACGTCGCCGTCGCGGAGGGCGCGTTGCGCGAGCAGCATCCGCCAACGGCTGAGGTAGGTGAGCGGCGGCATTCCGGCAACGGTCCGGAAGCGTTCGGCGAAGGACGTGCGCGACATCGCCGCGGCACGCGCCAGCTCCTGCAGGCCCCAGGGCTTTCCGGGTTCGGTGTGGATGAGGGTGAGGGCCGGGCGCAGCCGTTCGTCGGTCAGCACTCGTAGCCAGCCCGGCGGCAGCACGACCTGGTCGACGTAGGCGCGCAGCACCTCCAGCAGCAGGAGCTGGCCGTGCTGCCGGATCGCGAACGCCGAGCCGCTCCGCTCGCGCGTCGCCTCGTCGAACAGCCGGTCGAGGGTTCCGCGCAGGTTGGCAGCCGCGGCGGCCGACGCCCGCACGCGCGCAACCGGGGGCAGTGCCTGGAGCAGCAGTGTCCGACCTGCCTCGTTCAGGTCCACGCGGACCCCGATGACGATGTCGTCGATGCCGCGGTCGACGCCGGCGAGACCGGTGAGGGGATCGTGCTCCACCGGGACGACCTCGTGCGGGAGTCCGTCGCCCGTGCCTCCTTCGAGCGCCAGCCATGACCGACTGTTCACGATCGCCACGTCACCCGGCTCGAGCTCGATGGGAGCGTCGAGGCCGTCGGTGGTCAGCCGGGCGCTGCCGCTCACCATCGCGAACAACTTCAACGGATCCTGCATCGGCGTGCGCGACACCCACCGGCCGGTGGCTGCGACCCCGCCGGTCAGCAGGCCACGCACCTCGACGAGGTCCAACGCCTCGGACAGCTGATCGGTCGTCACGCCCGTACTATCGCGCAAGAAATCCGGATCGACAACTATTCAGCGTCCGGCTACCCCGGCGCAGAGTTGTTGGCATGACACAGCACACGACCCACCGGCAGCACCCCATCGGATCCGGATTCAACGCGGCCTCGACAGCCGACGACGTGCTCGCGGGCATCGATCTGTCGGGCCGGAACGCCGTCATCACCGGCGGCCATGTCGGGCTCGGTCTGGAGATGACGCGGGCACTGAGCAAGGCCGGCGCGGCCGTGACGGTGGGAACGCGCGACCCCGGTCGCGCCGCCGCGGCACTCGCGGGTATCGAGCGCGTGGAGGTCAGCCAGCTGGACCTGCTGGACCCCGCGTCGATCGACGCGTTCGTCGCCCGGTACCTCGACTCCGGGCGCCCGCTGCACATGCTGTTCAACAACGCCGGCATCATGGCCGGTCCGCTCGTGCGGGACGTGCGCGGCTACGAGTCGCATTTCGCGACCAACCACCTCGGGCACTTCCAGCTCACCCTGGGACTGCGGCCTGCCCTGCGCGCCGCGCGCGGCGCCCGGGTCGTCAACACGACCTCCGGTGCCTTCCGGCTCTCCGGCATCCGCTGGGACGACCCGCATTTCACCACCGGCGGCTACGACGGCCACCTTGCCTACGGCCAGTCCAAGACCGCCAACGTGCTGTTCGCCGTCGAGCTGGACCGGCGATGGGCCGGGGACGGTATCCGCGGCTACGCCGCACACCCGGGCGTCGTCCTCGACACCAACCTGGGACCCTTGCGCGCCGCGGGCGACGAGCCGACCCCGTCGATGTCCGCCGACGAGCAGCGAGCCCACGGGCTGATCGACGAGTCCGGCCGGCCGGTCATCGACCCGGATCGTGGCTTGAAGACGCCGCAGCAGGGAGCCAGCACGATGGTGTTCGCGGCCACCAGCCCACTGCTCGCGGGCATCGGCGGCGTGTACCTCAGGGACAACGAGATCTCACCCCTCGACGAGGTCGAACCGATCCGGCCGGGCCTGATCACCGATGTCGTCCCCCACGCCATCGACGCGGAGTCGGCCCGCCGGCTCTGGCAGCTGAGTGCGGAACTGCTCAAGGCATAGCAGCCGGTGAAGAGGGCCTCGACCGATCCGGTGGAGGCCCCCTTCGGTGTGGTCAGGACGCCAGGCTGAACGCGAAGCCGCCGGCTAGCTCTCGTCGGGCAGGTGCAGGACGAGACGGGCCGCGTCGCGGTAAAGGTCGTCGGCGGTGCGGCCAACGCTGAAATACTCGGTGACCCCGCGGGTGACCACCGGAAAACGCGCCCGCAGCGCGTCGATGTCGAAGTCCGGCGGATCGGGTGCCGGCGACTGTTCTTCCAGGACCCAGCCGACCGTGTAGCGCTCGCCGGCCAGCACGAGCAGGCGGGCATGGTGCAGATCCATGCCGTGCTCGACGAGCGTGGCCATGGCCAGTTCGGAGAAGTCGCCGCGGCGCATCGAGTAGCGGGCGCCGGCGACGATGCGGGCGCCGTCGCGATGCCGCAGCAGCGCCGCCCGCAACTGCCCGAGGGCGGCGAGCAGCCACTCGCGAGCGTCGCTAGCGGGCGCCGGGGCGGCGCCGATGGCCTCGTCCATGATCGCGTCGGCCAGGGCGTCGACGAGCGCGGCCTTGTTCTTGACGTGCCAGTACAGCGTCGGTGCTTGAACACCCAACCGAGCCGCGAGGGTACGCAGGCTCAGCGCGTCCAAGCCGTCGTCGTCGACCAACCGCATCGCCTCCTGCAGCACCTGATCGCGGTTGAGCGGCACCCGACTACTCCCTTGCGCGACGTCTCGAACGGTGTTAGACACATACCGTATCTCTCTAACACTGTAAGAGAAGGAGCCGGATGTGAAGGCAGCAGTGGTCGACCGGCCCGGCGGGGTCCCGGAGATCCGCGAGGTCCCCGATCCGCAGGCGCACGACGGCGAAGTGCTGGTGACCGTGGCCGCGGTCGCCGTGGAGAACGTGGACCGCGCGATCGTGGCCGGCACGCACTACACCGCGGCCGAGTTCCAGTCCGCCCTCCCCGCCATCCCTTGCTTCGACGGCATCGGCCACCTTCCCGACGGCACGACGGTGGGCTTCGGCGGCCTGCGACCACCGCGCGGTGCCCTCGCCGAGCACGTGGTCGTCCCGGTGGCGCACACCGTCCCGATCCCCGACGGGATCGAACCGCCGACCGCCGCGGCGCTGTCGTCGGCGATCACCGCCATGACCATGCGTACGGCCGGTGGCTTGACCGCCGGTGAGACGGTGCTGATCCAGGGCGCCACCGGCGTCGCCGGCCGCCTCGCCGTCCAGGTCGCCCGGCTGCTCGGCGCCGGCCGCGTCGTCGCCACCGGGCGAGACCCGGCCGCGCTCAAGGAGGTCGGGGCCGACGCTGTCATCAACACCGCGGTCGACGACGAGCAGGTGGTACGGGCCTTTCGCGAGAACGCCGGCGAAAGGTACGACGTCGTCCTCGACTACCTGTGGGGGCGCCCGACCGAGCTGCTCGCCCGCGCCCTCGTCCCGGACAGCTTCGCCCTGCCCAAGCCCACCAGGCTCGTGCAGATCGGCGAGTCCGCCGGGCCGGACATCCGGCTCACCGCGGACGCCCTGCGCACCTCGGGCCTCGAGATCTACGGCGCCGCACGCAACGCCGCCACCGGCATGGCCACCGCTTACCAGCAGGTCGTCGAGTGGGTCCTCACCGGTGCGCTCACCATCCCGATCGTCACGATGCCGCTGCGCAGCATCGCCGAGGCATGGACCCGCACCGACCTTCGCGGCCGCCGCCTGGTCATCGTCCCGGGCTGAGCCGGTTGGGCCTTGGCCGGCCACGCCGCGGGTAATGCGGACAAGTCGGGGTAGTCGACAGGGTTCAACCGCCCTGCCTCGGAAGGAAGGCCCCATGAGCACAGCTTTGGACACGCTCCGCCGGGACTTCGGTGGCGAGATCATCGGACCCGACGTGGCGGAGTACGAGTCGGCGAGCCGCTCACTGCTGGCATCGGGCAGGCCCGCCCAGGTGTTGCGGCCCAGGTCCGTCGGTGACGTGTGCGCCGCGGTCCGGTTCGCGGCCGGCAAGGTGCTGTCCGTACGCGGTGGCGGGCACGGCTTTCCCGGTTTCGGCACCAACGACGGCGGTGTCGTGATCGACCTGGTTCACCTCGATGAGGTGACGGTCGTCGACAGCGAACGCGGCATCGTGCGGATCGGGGGCGGCGCCCGGTGGGGCCCCGTCGCGGTCGCGTTGGCACCGCACGGCCTGGCGATCTCGGCCGGTGACACCAAGGACGTCGGCGTCGGCGGTCTGACGTTGGACGGCGGCATCGGTTGGAAGGTCAGGAAGTACGGACTCGCGCTCGACGGCGTGGCCGCCGCCGAAGTGGTCACCGCCGACGGCGAGGTCGTGCACGCGTCCGCGCAGGAACATCCCGAGCTTTTCTGGGCGATCCGCGGTGGCGGCGGCAACTTCGGGATCGTGACCGCGTTCGACTTCGTGGCACACCGCACCACTGAGGTGTTCCACGGTCGGATCGCCTTCCCGGCCGCCGAGGTGCCCACCGTGCTGAACAGGTGGTCGGACTACATGCGCACGGCGTCGGAGGACCTCACGTCGGTGGCGAACTTCGCCAACCCGATGGCGGGCGGGCCCAAGGCACCCATGGAGATCCACGTGGTCTTCGACGGCGACGACGAGAAGCAGGCCGCGACCGCCCTCGACCCGATCCGCGACCTGGGAACGGTGGTCGAGGACGACGTCGCGCTCAAGCCGTACGCGGAGACGCTCGTGGACGGGGTCGTCCCACCGCCGGGCCTGCGCATCGTCAACAGAAGCGCGTTCGTCGACCGTGACTCGGAGACCGAAGCCCTGCGGATCCTCGCCGCGGCGGGTGCGGCCGACCATCCGCCGTTCATCGCCGTACGCAGTGTCGGCGGTGCGGTGGCCCGGGTCCCGGACGATGCCACCGCGTACGCGCACCGCGAAGCTGAGTTGATGTTCGTGACGACGACCGCAGGTCCGCCGCCGGTGGTCGACGCCGCCCGCCCGGGGCTGGATGCCATCTGGGCCAGTCTGACACCGCACATCGACGGGCTCTACGCGAACTTCCTGTCCACCGCCACGGACGAGGACATCGCCGCCATCTACCCGCCGGAGACCTACCAGCGGCTCTCGGCCGTCAAGCGCCAGTACGACCCGGGCAACCTGTTCGCCCTCAACTACAACATCCGTCCATAGCGCACCGGTGGGCGTTCCTACCGCCGGTCACTGAGCACAGGCGTAGCCCAGTAGATGTAGCTGTCCTCGTCTCGCACGAGCATCAGCACGAGCTGTAGGTCGACGGCCGCCTGCTTGCCGGGGTCGGCTCCCGCGCTGCGGAACCACAGGACACCGGAGTCAGAGTCCACTGCCACCGCCATGGGTTCGTTGGTGCCTCCGGCCCGGACGACGTTCGACAGCCATGAATATCGTGCGGGGAGGACGCGGCTCCATTCGCCGTACCAGCCGGCGCCGTCAGCTCCGTACAGGAAGATCGCATCGTTGGTGTGGCTGTCGAAACCGAACAGCCGGTAGTAGGTCCCATCCGGCGCGGGCCGGGTGACATCGACCCGACCGATGAGTTCCGCCGGCAGGGATTCCGCACCGATGTTGCTGATCTGGGGGTCCTGCTTGAGGCCCAGCCGGGCCTGGACAGCCGGCACGCGGTCAAGGCGAGCGACCTGGATCTGGCCGGTGGCGTGGGCCTCCTCCGGACCGAAGGGTGCCTGGTGGGCCAGCCTGATCGGGACCGCCCACGCGATGGGCAGCACGGCGACCATGGCCAGGGCCCACCACGTGCGGCCGCGCCAACGACCGGTCACCGTTGTCAGCACCAGCAGGACGATGGCCACCAGCCACACTGCCTGGACGTGGCGAGGTGCCTCCGCATAGGGACCCGGCACAGCCTCCGTCCACACCCGGGCCAGACACAACAGGGCGAGGGCCAGGCCGCCGGCAGTTAGACCCCGCACCGCATCGGTGGTGGCCGCCGGCCCGAGGTCCGGGTCGAGTGGAAACTGGTCGCGGGGTCGGTAGCGCTTGGCATATCGCGTGGCAGCGAACACGACCAGGACCGTGGCCAACGCGCCGGCTCCCCACGCCAGCAGCGGTCCGTAGCCCACGCCTTCACCGCGCAGCGACACGGCAGCCGTCGTCCACAGCAGTCCGACCGCGGCCAGCATCAGATTCCACCGGGACGACACACGAACCGGTTGTTCGGCACGGCCGCCGCCGGCGCGCTCGGCCAGCTCGACCGCGATCGAACCCACCAACCAGCCCGCGACCATCGGCACGAACGCGAAATCGACTCGATCGTCCGGAATCGAACCGACCAGACCGATGCTCGCCCCTACGAGAACGCCGGCGGCCCGTGCGCGACGGCGCCGGGTCAGATAGCTCCGCAACTCCGCCCGGCCCGACACGGTCGGTGTCAACGCATACACGGCGATGAACCGGTCCACCCGTGCGTCCGTCACCCGCTTGGCGTACAGCCACAGGCCGACGCCGAAGAAGACAAGAAGCAGCAGCACTACAGCAGTCGGCATGACTCCCCCGGTCCGCGCGTGAGGTGCCCAGCACTGTACAGATGATCGTCAACCTGTGGCGGCGAAGGCCGGATGAAGGTTGGCGGTGCTAATTTTTCCGGAGCACTTGGAGGTGTTAACGATGGATACGTCCGCGTATTTGAACTCCGTTGTCGAACAGACGAGCACATTCGCCGATTGGGTGGACGGTAGGGATGCGTCCACGCCGGTGCCGACATGTCCGAAGTGGACGCTGACCGAGCTTGTCGACCATCTCGGCGCCACGCAGCGCATGGTGACGATGCTCGTGAACGAGCGGTTGGCCGAGCCGAGCAGGGCGTTCGCCGCCTACGTCCCGGGTCCGACCGACTCGACCCAGTGGCGAGCCTGGCTGACCGACGGCGCGGCCGCGGCGAAGCAGGCGTTCGAATCGGTCGCCGACGACGCACAGGTGTGGGATCCGGCCGGCGGCGCCGCGGGCGTGCCGTTCTGGTCACGCCGGCTCTTCGGCGAGGCCAGCGTGCACCGCGCGGACGCGGCCGGGGCGCTCGGCACACGGTACGAGCTGGCGCCGGAGCTCGCCGTGGCGGCCATCGAGGACTGGCTGGACACGATGACGTCCCGCGGCTACTGGGAGAACCGACCGGACTTCGCCGAGGGGATGCGCGGCAACGGCCAGACCCTGCATTTCCACGCCAGCGACGCGCCCGGCGAGTGGGTGGCACGCCGCGAACCGGACAAGGTCGTCCTGGAACGCACGCACACCAAGGCGGACGTCGCGGTCCGCGGTCCCGCCGCCGACCTGCTGCTCGTGCTGAGCCGGCGCCGCCCGATCGATGCCGCGCCCACCCTGGAGGTGCACGGGGATCGGGCCCTGTTCGACCGGTGGATCGAGCACATGGACTGGGTCTCCGACTGATCCTCTCCTCGGTGCTGCGGCGGTGGGTGACAGACTGGCGCCCATGGTGTCAATCGTTCGTCTTTATGCGGACCAGCAAGGTCATGCCCGTTTCGAAGACGTCGAGATCGCCCTCTCCCCTGACGACGCGCCGCCGGACGCGATGACCGTGTCGGCGCCGTTCGCGGCGTCCGCGGCGCTGTTCGGTCGCGCGCCGGCGGGCGGCGGTCACCCCGCGCAGCCGGAGCACCGACGTCAACTGGTGATCGGGGTGTCCGGCTCGGTCGAGGTGACCGCCACGGGCGAGACCCGCGCCTTCGGCCCAGGCGATGTGCTCCTGGTCGAGGACACGACCGGAACCGGCCACAGCAGCCAGACGTCCGAAGGGTTCGTCGCCGCCTTCATCCTGCTGGAGCCGGCCCGGCCAGCAACCTGATCCGCTTCAGGCTTGGAACGCTTGGATCATGAGCGCGGCGAAGCGCCGGGTGGCTGCGGTTCGTGCTGTCGGCGTACCCGCGCGGATGCCGTTGCTTGCCATGATCATGAGGTGCAGCTCGCCCAGGCCGACGTCGGGGCGCAGGCGGCCCGTGTCCTTGGCCCGGCGGACCAGTTCGGCCGCGGAGACCATCGACGAAGCGCGCATGGCGGCGAAGTCCATCGCTTCCGGGAACGTGGCCTTGAACCCCGCGGTGAAGCCGCGGTCGTGTGCCTGCAGCACACAGAGCCGCTCGACCACACGACAGAAGCCGCGCCACGGGTCGGGGTCGGCGAGCCCCTGGTCCATCGTGGATCGCCACGCGCGTTCCTGCTCGGTGAACGCACTGGCCGCGAGGATCTCCTTCGTCGCGAAATGACGGTAGACGGTTGCGGGACCGATCTCGGCGCGTCGGGCGATCCGCCGGATCGGGGCGTCCAGGCCATCGGTGACGAACACGGCGCGCGCCGCGTCGAGGATGCGGCCGCGGTTGTCCCGGGCGTCCGAGCGCTGGTTGTGCGGCAAACGAGCGGTCACCGCTCTCACTTTAAGTCAGGCGGACAGGGGTACCCGTTACGGTCCGCTCGTGACTTCGACCAGGCACGACGGAGACGACTGGGACCTCGCTTCCAGCGTCGGCGCGACCGCGACCATGGCCGCGATGGCCCGCGCGATAGCGACCCGCACGGATCGGGCGCGAATCGACGACCCGTTCGCCGAACCGCTCGTCCAGGCGGTCGGCATCGACCTCCTCACCCGTCTGGCGACCGGTGAACTGCCGCCCGACGACCTGGTCGAGCGGGTAGCGATCGACGGAGCCAAGGTGCGCACCAGGTTCTACGACGAGTTCTTCGTCGAGGCGACGAACGCGGGGATCACGCAGGTCGTGATCCTGGCTTCGGGCCTGGACTCGCGTGCCTACCGGCTGTCGTGGCCGACCGGCACCGTGGTGTACGAGGTCGACCAGCCCCAGGTCATCGCGTTCAAGACCCGCACGCTGGCGGAGCTGGGTGCCGCGCCCACCGCCGACCGACGGGTGGCCGCCGTCGACCTGCGCGACGACTGGCCCACCGCGCTGCGTACCGCCGGATTCGACCCGGCCCGGCCGACCGCGTGGAGCGCCGAAGGCCTGCTCGGTTACCTGCCGCCCGCGGCGCAGGACCGCCTGCTCGACACCGTCACCGAACTCAGCGCGCCGGGAAGCCGGCTGGCCACCGAAAGCAGGCCCAACCCGCGACCGGGCGACGAGGACAGGACGAAGAGAGGCCTGGACAGCATCTCCGAACGCTGGCGCGCGCACGGCTTCGACACCGACATGGCGAGGCTGCGATATCTCGGTGAGCGCAACGAAGCCGCCACCTACCTGGCCGACCGCGGATGGTCGCTGACCGTCATCACTACCCGAGACCTGTTCGCCGCCGACGACCTTCCACCCCTCGACAACGACGACTTGCGGATGAGCGACCTGCGCTACGTCAGCGCCCGCGTCGGCAGGGTGCCACTGGTGCGCACCGGGTCGAGCACGAACAGCGTCGTGTAGCGGCGCACGTTGGGCGCCTCGTCGAACAGCCGCTTCGCGACCTCGGTGTGGTGCGCCATGCCGCTGCTCGCCACCATGACGACGTAGTCCCAGTCGCCCGAGACGTCGTAGATCTGCTGCACCTCGCTCGCCGCGAGCAGCCGCTCGCGGAACTCCTGATGGCGCCGGCCGGACTCGCGCTCGAGCGTCACCAGGCAGACCGCCAGCAGCACGGCGGGCACCCGGGCCGGATCGAGCACCGTCACCTGCCTGGCGATCACACCCTGCCGGCGGTAGCGGCCGATCCGCCGCTGCACCGCGCTGGGCGAGAGGGAGACCAGGTCGCCCAGCTCGCGCAGGGTCCGCCCGGAGTCGCGCTGGAGCAGGTCGAGCAACTGATGGTCGACGTCGTCGAACGCGAGATCCGCCACGCAACAATTTTGCGTTCCGGCGCCAAACTTTTCAATCGGGACCACCGCGGGTACGGCTAGCGTCGGCTGGGAGCGCGGGGCCGACGAACCGCGCCGTACGCCTAAGGAGCGGTCGTCATGTCCTCATCGGTGCTCTTCATGTCGATGTCCCTCGACGGATACATCGCCGGTCCGAACGACGGGCCGGACAACCCCGGCGGTGACGGCGGAGCGGTCGAGCGGCTCCACGCGTGGGGATACACCAGCGCCGGGGAGCTGCGACGGTCGGGTCCCGCGGGCGAGATGGCCGCCGCGATGGAGGCGACCGGCGCGGTGGTCGCCGGGCGGCGCACCGCGGAGCAGGTCGGGCACTGGGGTGGCGCCCACCACGGCATGCCCGTCTTCGTGGCCAGCCACCGGCCGCCGGGCCCGGCGGCGGCGAACCATCCGCTGGTGACCTACGTGACCGACGGGATCGCGAGCGCGATGGCCAAGGCCAAAGCCGCCGCGGGCGGGCGGGACGTCATGGTGCACGGCGCGTACACGGCACAACGCGCGCTCGAGGCCGGCGTCCTCGACGAGATGCAGATCCACCAGATCCCGGTGCTGCTCGGCGCGGGCCGCCGTCTGTTCGACGTCCTGCCGACGCGGGTCGAGCTGGAGGTCGTCCAGGTGCTCGACACCCCGGACGCGACCCACATCCGGTACCGCGTCCGCCGCTGATCGACCCTCCGTCCAGAGGGCAGGACGACCCCGGTCCACATCGGACCGGGGACGCCTCTCACCCTTCAGACGAGCGATGACCCCTGGATGACCTGGACCTGAACGCCCGGCAAGGCTTGCGCCCGCCCTCAGACCCCCGGCGGGCGGTCCGGGACGAGCAGGGTGGCGATCTCCCTGCCGAGCGAGAGCGCGTTGTCGGTGTTCGCGTTCGACGTCGGCCCCAATGTCACGTAGGCGATGACCAATGTCCGCGTCCGCGTGTCGTAGTACGCGACACCGTCGTATCCCGCATAGGCCGGATTCATGAAGAACCAGTCGCCGTCGTGCGCGACACCGTAGGCGAAGAACTTGGTGTCCGTGAGGCCGGCGAGCCCGGCCGTCGAAGGGGCCATCATGGCCTCGTGCTGCTCCTCGGTCAGGAGTCGGCCGTCGGCGAGGGCCCGGATCCAGGTGGCGACGTCGGCCACGGTGGTCGTCATGTTGCCGCTGTGGCGGAACGCCGTGGGGTTCCAGAACGTCGAGTCCTCGAAGACGCCGCGCTCATTGGTGTAGGCGTGCAGATAGGGCTCGCTGATCTGCGACGTGAGCACGACCTTGCTGTCGCGCATCGCCAGCGGGTCCAGGATCCGCTCCTGCAACAGGTCGGCGAGCGGTTCGCCGGTCGCCCTCTGCAACACCTCACCCAACAGGACCAGATCGCTGTGGGCGTACGCGAAGCTGGTCCCGGGTGCGAACAGCGGTGGGCGCTGATTGGCAAGTGCGAGCAGCTGCTCAGCCGTGAATCCGGTGAAGGGGTTCGCGTAGAACTCTTTCAGGAAGTTGGGGTTCGTCACGTAGTCCGAGACACCCGATGTGCTGCTGGCCAGCATCCTGGGCGTGATCTGTGCCGCGCGCGGGAAGTCGGGCAGCCACTTCGCGATCGGTTCGTCCTGGCTGAGGACGCCTTCGCCGTCGAGCTGCAGCAGCACCGTGGAGAGCATCGGCTCCATCGGCTGCCCGATTCGCACGAGCATCTCGGGGCTCGCCGGCAGTCCGATGGGCGAGTCGCCGGCCGCGCCTGCGGCGATCAGGTCGTCGCCGCGCCAGACTCCGTACACCGCGCTGGTCAGGTCCCGCTCCTTCATCTTTCGCGCGACGATATCGGCGATCATTTGGCTGTCCGGATCGACGGACTGCGTCGCGGGGCCGCCGTCGCTGGCGCTGACGAGGCCCAGGGCAAGGACCGCGACTACGACGGTGGACGGCCAACGCCGCAGCCGGCTCGAAACGATCATGGACAGCCGCCCTTTGTGGAAGAAACGGTGGACCCCTGGTTTCGTGAAGGTACCTCGCGTCTGCCCATTGTGATCCGATTTCAGCGGTATTCGATCACCGCCCACCGGGGCCTTCGGCATGGCGTCGCGTTCTCGACACAGCGGCGACAACGCCATCGGGAGATCTCAGGCTAGGACGACGAGACCTTTCACGACGGCACGAGGCGGTGCACATGAGCGACGACATCCGCGTACGGGGCGGCAAGCACACACTGGTTGCCACCGGGGACACGATGACGATCGACGACAACGACACGTACGACCTCAAGGCTCTGAAGGCGGTCAGCTACGACGCGGTGCGGCGTCACCTCAACGGGGCTTACCAGGGCACCGACTTCAAGATCCAGTTCAAGCAGGACAAACGTACGCGGATGTTCGTCATGGTCGCCAACCACCGGGACGAGAACCTCGACGAATACCGGAAGTCGTGGCTCCTGCTCGTCGACCGCATCGAAGCCATCGCGATCCCGCAGCTGGGCGACAAGATCGTTGCCGCTGTACGTGCCGGCGAGACGGTGTCGATCGGCCCCGCCGGCGGCAAGGTCGTGCTGAGCCCCGAAGGTGTGAAGAAGGGCGGGCTGTTCGGCAAGCCGGTGCCGTGGAGCCAGGTGACCGGCACCGACGTCGGCGACGGAAGCGTCCGCGTGTTGGGCAGCAAGGCGCCCGGCGCCGCGGAGACGGTCATCGGCGGGGTCCACGTCGCGGAGTGGAACAGTCGCGTCCTGCCGTACGTGGTGAGCCGGTTGCGGGCCTGACGCCGGTCAGCTGACCATCACGGCGAACACCGACGTCTCCGGTATCGGTCCGGCGCAGCGGGAGTCGTTCGACGCCACGCGGTTGTCGCCCATGACGAAGAGGGTGCCGGTCGCCACGGCCACCGGACCGAACCGGCGCGGTAGGCAACTGTCCGGACCCGGTGGGGTGTCCAGTGGCGAATCCTGGGTCACGTACGGCTCGGCCAGCGGCTTGCCGTCGATCGTCACCTTGCCGGCCGCGTCACAGCACGCGACGGTCTCGCCGCCGACCGCGACGACCCGCTTGAGGAACGGCGTCTGCCGGTCACCCCATCGCCCGCCCGGCGGGTGGAACAGGACGACGTCGCCGTGCCGGGGCTCGTACTTGTCCCCGACCGCCCGTGCGTTGATGACCTGCCCGGACTTGACCGCCGGCTCCATGCTGCCGCCACCCTGGGTGAACCGTTCGGTCTGGGCCACCGGAGCCTCGGAGGCGCATCCGCTCATCCCGGCCACCACAACCACGACGGCGGCCAGCGCCGAGAGCCTTCTCATCCGGCCGATGATCGCAGAGTGCGGCGGCACCGTGTTGCCGGTCACCCGGCGGGTTCGATACGCAGGACGGCCACGGTGCCGTCGATCTGGACGACCTCCAGGCTCATCACGTCGTTGACGGTCGCGACGGTTCCGACCTGGCAGCTCATCCTGACACCGCCGCCGCCTTGCGACGACACGCCGCCGCCACCATTACAGTTCGCAATGCTGTAGCCGGACCCGGTGAGCGGTGCGGTCATCTCGACTGCGGCGGCCGTGATGGCCGTAACCTCGATCGGCCCGAGGCCATACTTCTCCGGCACGGCCACGACGTCGCCCACGGCAACCTCGATCTGGCACGTCCCAGCAGCGCACGGCCCGGTCGGCGCAGGCGACGCGGTGGCGACCTGGGTGGGGGGCTTGCTGTCGGACGTCCCGCTCCAGGAGCTTGCCGAGCACGACGCGAGAGCAGCGGACAGGACCATCACAACCGCAGCGCATGACGTTCTCCGCATTACGGCAGCCCCGAAACTCGACGCCAACTCGAACCCCTCCCCCGCGGCAACCGACAGGCGCGACCCTACGTCATGCGATGTCGCGAACACCGCGGCCGGGCGACGACCGCCACGGCGGGGAGGGCCACGTCGCGGTCGTCGATACTAGGCTGCTGCACATGGCACCCACCGGCGCCGGCGGGGCAGCGCGGGCCTCGGCCGGGCTCGACGAGGCCGCGGTCACGTCGGTCGTCCGCGAGCTGCTCGCCGTCGTACCGCCGGGATGCTCGTGGCTTCTTCCGATCATGGGCGCGGACGGCGACGTGGCCGACTACGTCGTGGCAGCGGTCAGCGACGACGGCAACGACCTCTACGGCCGCGGCCCGAGGCGCGTCGACCAGCGGTTGAGCGAGCTCTATCCGAGCATGGTCGGCGGGCCGCTGTGGGATCTCTACCGTCGGGTCCTGTCGACCGGCGAGCCCAGCGAAGGCGTGGATTTCCGGTACGCGGAACGACGGGCCGGCGTCGTGGCCGAAGCGGCGTTCGAGGTCAGCGTCTACCGCGTGCTGGGTGGACTGCTGGTCCGGTGGGAGCGGGTGGACGAGGCGCGGCAGCGGCTCGAACGCACCGAGTTGTTGGGGCGGCTCGGCTGGGCCGAGTACGACCTCGCCACCGGACACAGCGACTGGTCACCCGGCATGTTCCGGATCTTCGAACGCGACCCGGCGGCCGGACCGCTGTCCCGCGCGGAACAGGGTGCCGCGATGCTCGACCAGGACCGCGGCGTCGCCGAGACGGCGTGGCAAACCCTTGACAGCGGCACGGCGTCCGACGTCACGGTCCGGTTCCGGATCGGCGGCTCGGTCAAGCACCTGCGAATCCTCTCCGACGTCGTCTGCGACGGTGAGGGAACACCGCTGAAGATCAACGCCGTCGTCCAGGACGTCACCGCCCGGGAGAATACGCGCACGGCCATCCACCGGCTGACCGACCAGTTGCGACGGCGGGAGACAACCGCGGTGGCCGAACACCGGCTCGCGGCGCAACTGCAGAATCTGATCCAACCGGTGCCGCGCGAGCCGTTCCGGATCGGCAACCTCCGGGCGATGGTGACGTACCTGCCGGCCGAGAGCGCCATGAACGTCGGCGGCGACTGGTACCACGCCGCCGCGCTGGCCGACGGTCCTGTGGTGCTCGGTGTCGGCGATGTGGCCGGCCACGGGCTCCAGGCGGCAAACGGCATGGCGCACCTGCGGTTCTCGTTGATCGCGTGGCTGTCGATCGGCATCCGCGATCCCGGACTGCTGCTCGGCCACATGAACCAGCTGTGCGCGCAGCTGAAGATCACCGCTACCGCGTTGGTCGCGGTGTACGACCCCGCAACCCGCACGCTGACGTGGTCACGAGCCGGCCACATGCCGCCGATGCTCGGCCGGGCCGGGACGGCTCACGACCTCGGCGGGCCCGTCCAGCTGCTCCTGGGCGCCGAAACCACCACGGCGTACTCCGCCACCTCCGTGCCGCTGCGGACTGAAGACGTCGTCGTGCTCTACACCGACGGGTTGATCGAACGCCGCGACGGCGGCACGTCAGCGAGGGTGGACGAGCTGCGGCAGGCGCTGTCGAAGGCGTCCGTCGGGGCCGACGCCGACCCGTTGGACCGGTTACGTGACGTCCTTCAGGTTGCCAGCCCGGACGACGACACCTGCGCGCTCACGGTGCAGATCGTCCCGTGAAGCTGCGACGCCGGCATCACAGGTCGAGGCTGAGCCGGACCACAGTCCCGTGCGCAGTGGTCGACGACGACACCTCGTCGCACACCCGCTCCACAATCGCCAACCCTCGCCCGCGAACCGCGCCGGGTGCGGGCATCTCCCGTCCGAATTGGCGCGGCGCGCCCTGATCGCTGACCTCGCATACAAGACGCCCATCCAACGCCCGCACCGCGACCTGGCCCGCACCGGAGCTGTGCTGCAACGTGTTCGTCGCGAGCTCGCTGACCGCCAGCACCAGCAGATCCGCCCGCTCCGGTGCCAGCCCGTGCGCCTGCGCATGCGTGCGGACGAAGGCCCGCACCACTGGGAGGTCTTGGGGCTCGCGATAGGCCAGCGCTGCCGATTCGCCGCTTTCTGGAAGGTCGCGCACGTCAGGGCTCCTCGGCGCCGCCGTGGCCGTCGACGGGCGGGCTCAGCAAGCCGTCGAGCCCGGTCAGCTCGAGCACACGGGCCACCTCCCCCGCCGCGTTGACGACGTAAAACCTGCGTCGCTTGTCGCGGGCGGCGTGATATCCCACGATCAGTCCGTGGACCCCGCTCGAGTCCATGAACCGCAACCCGGCCAGGTCGACGACCACGACCGCGGCTTCGTCAACGGCGGACACCAGGACCGAGGTGAACTGCTCGCGGACGGTCAGGTCGCATTCGCCGGACACCGACACCACGGTCCGTTCCGGTTCGGCGAACGTGCGCGCCTGGAACTGGACCACGTGCCGCCGCCCTCCGCTCGTTCGCTGCCGATGGACGGAAGTCATCATCGCACCAAACGGCGCCACCCACCGTAGATCATCACGTCCGATACATCAGCCGATCCGGACATCGGGGCGGACGACATCGAGCCGGGTCGCTTCGGTCAGGCAGTGGTGCTAGCTCCGCTGGACGGTGTCGGCAGGGGCCGTCGGGTGTGGCGGCGCGCTCCCATCGCCCGGCCGGCGAACCCCCAGGCGAACAGCATCGGCAGGGCGCCGGCTCCCATTGCGACCAGCGAGCTGAGCACGACCAGCAGCGGCAACCAGAGGATGAGCAGCCACGCGGTGGCTCGAGGACGGAAGCCGCGTCGCAGCAAGGCTATGCCGAGTGTCAGGGATCCGAGCACGCTGATCAACGTGCCGGGAATGCCGAGGAACAGGAAGGACTCATCGATCCACGGCGTGAAGTAGTCACTGACCAGCGAGGCGCTCGCAAGGACAAGTCCGGTCAGCGCGACTGGCCATGCGAGGCGTTCAAGGCCGCTGCGTCGGCGGGTGCTGTGAACCAGAAATGCGCACGCGGTCGCGGCCACGAACAGAACCAACCATCCCTTGCCGTACGTGATGTAGACCGTGTCGGGGTCGGACCACTGCAGCAACGGGCGAAGACGCTCGGCGGCCGGTTCGGCCCACAGCCGCGTCGGCGCGAACCGGAGGTCCTCGCGGCCATCCTCGGTGGCGAACCTACTCAGTGCGTGGACGGGTGCCAGTGCGACTCCCGCCCATGCCGCGATCCACGCCGAACGCCCGACCACCCGGACCACGCTGCTCGAGGGACGCATGACAACCTCCGCATCATTCGAGGGCCTTTTCAAGGCCTTGGCTTTCGACGCTAGAAAGCACGCGGAGCCGCGTCGTCAAACCGCGATTTGAATGGTTGTCAACCCTGCGGTTGACGCACGCGGATGCTCGTCGGCCTAGCCTGACTGGTGTGACACCGAGTGGTGTACGCGTGTGGCGTGACGCTGTCATCCCGGTCGCGCTGGCGGCCTTGGGCAGCGTCGAACTGGTCTCGCTCGGGGTGCCGAGGCTGTCAGCGGCGATCGCGGTCGAGGTCACGGCGTGCGCGCTGCTGGTCCTTCGCAGAACCGCGACGCTTCTGGTCTGCACGACGGCCGCACTGACGTTGGTGGCGCTGCCTTACCTCGGTGCGGAACTGGACCAGCCGGCCGCGCCCATCCTCATCGCGGCGTTGGCGTCCTTCTCCCTCGCCCGGTATCTGCCGCGTCACCGGGGGCTGCTGGGCATCGTGGTCCTCATCCTCGCCTTGATCGCGACGCAACGGATCACCATGTCACCGCCGCCGGACCTGGCGGGTGCGATCTTCGTCGTGGCGATACTCGCGCCGCCGTACGCGTTCGGCTGGCTGACCCGTCGCCTGGCCGACGGTCACGCGCTCCATACCGAGCTACTCCTCGAGCGCCAGGAGGCGCTGCGCCGCGAGGCCGTGGCGTCCGAGCGGGCCCGGATCGCCCGCGACCTGCACGACGTGCTCGCCCACTCGGTGAGCGCCATGGTCGTGCAGGCCGAGGCGGCGGCGGACCTGGTCCCGCACGCGCCCGGCCGCGCGGTGGCGGCGCTGCACGAGGTGACCGCAGCGGGGCGGTCGGCGCTGGCGGAGACCGGGCACCTGCTGCGGCTGATCCGCGACAGCCAGGACGAGCTCGGGTTGTCCCGCGACCACGGGCTGGACCAGCTGGACAACCTGATCGCTCGCTTCGATCATGCCGGGCTTCGGGTCGATGTTCGAGTCGACGGATCGTTGGAAGCGCTGCCCGTCGGTGTCGACTCCGCCGGCTACCGGATCGTTCAGGAGACGTTGACCAACGCACTCAAACATGGCCGCGACGGCCGGGCCACGCTCACCATCGTCCGGACGGAATCCGCGGTGACGATCGCCGCCCTCAACCACGCCGCCACCTGCGACCAACCGGTTGGCGGACCGCAACCTCGAGGACTTGGCCTCGTCGGGATGAAAGAACGCGTCGCGGCCCTCGGCGGCCACCTGTCCCACGAACTCGTCGACGGCGTCTTCGCTGTCACCGCGTGCCTGCCGCTGAATGTGGAACAGGCATGACCACCGTCGTCATCGCGGACGACCAGGATCTTGTCCGCTCCGGGTTGCAGCTGCTGCTCGCCGGTCGCGGCGTTGACGTCGTCGGTGAGGCCGCCAACGGCCGCGAGGCTGTCCAGGTCGTCGGACGCACCGCACCCGACGTCATCCTGATGGACGTCAGGATGCCGGTCCTCGACGGGATCGCGGCCACGGAGGCCATCGTCCGGACCGGGAGTCGGACCCGGGTACTCATGCTGACCACGTACGACCTGGACGAGTACGTCTACGGGGCCCTACGCGCCGGCGCGGCGGGATTCCTTCTCAAAGCAACCCCACCCGCGAAACTCGTCGCCGGCATCGAAATCGTGGCAGAAGGCGACGCACTGCTGGCGCCCACCGTCACGCGGCGGCTGATCGAGGAACACATCCGGCGGCCGCCACCGGCCGAAGGCGTCCCGTCGAGAATCGCCGCCCTCACCGAACGCGAACTCGACGTGCTGCGACACGTCGCACATGGGCTTTCCAATGTTGAGATCGCCGACACCCTCTTCGTCAGCCAAGCCACCGTCAAGACCCATCTCAACCGCATCCTGGCGAAACTTCAGCTGCGCGGCCGGGTGCAAGCCGTCGTCCTCGCCTACGAGATCGGGCTCGTCCGACCAGGCGACACAACCTCGGAGCATTGACCCTGGGAGGGTGCCCTGGCTCGCACCGGTGGCCGACCGGCCGGGCCCCCACGGTCAGCGGCAGCCTGTGTCAGCGGTCGTGTCAGGTCCGTGGCGGGGACATGGCAGGACGCCTGCCGATAGTCGACGCATGACGAACAACAGCCAGCACTTCGACACCCCCGCCCCGATCACCGCCGTCCTGACCATCCCCGCCGGCCGCGTCCAGTTCACCGCCGCCGACCGCGCCGACACCACCGTGCACATCCGACCCGTCAACGCCGCCAAGGCCCGCGACGTCAAAGCGGCACAACGGACCACCGTCGACTACCACGACGGCGTCCTGACCATCACCGACCCGACCCCGACACACAAGCTCATCGGCTCCTCCGGATCCGTCGAGGTCACCATCGCGCTGCCCACCGGCT
>NZ_JBFAIU010000121.1:0-20201 GCF_040654855.1 Asanoa sp. NPDC050611 | reverse complement strand
CGTCGACGTCCCCGACCTCGACCTCGCGCTGCCCGACAACGCCGCCGGCCTCGACGACACCGTGCACGACATCGTCGCGCAGGCGTCGGCGGCGTGGGAAGCCGCCGTCTCCTGGGACGACGACTACGCGGTCAGGCGGCTCGCCGAGGTCCGAGCGGTCTGAGTCTCAGGAACGTGGGATCAGCTCGCGCACCCGCTGCGCGAACGCCCGGGGATGGGTGAGGTTGCCGTTGTGCCCGCCCGGGAACCGCCGCACCGGGACGGCGAGATGGTCGGCCAGCGCGAGCCCGGCGAGGTAGTCGAACCCGTCCTCCGGGCTCGACTCCCCCACCGCCGGGATGATCCGGGCGTCGCGCGGGACGTCGGCCAGCCGCAGCGTGTCCGTGAGCGCGGCGTCGATGTCGTTGCTCAGGAAGTACTCGAAGTTGGCCGCACGCTGGTCCGTGAACGGGAACGGCGTGATGCCCGGCTCGGTCTGCTGGTGGCGCGGGTCGATACCCAGCACGGCGGCCACCTCCGCGGCGGCCGCCCGCCAGCCGTGCTGCTCGTGGACGGCGCGCACACCGGCGAGGTTCTTGCGGGCCAGGTCCGCGTCGGCTCGCGCGAGGAACGACAGCGCGATCGGCTCGTGGGCGATCAGGACCTCGATCATTGCCGGGTACGCGCTGAGCATGTGCAAACCGATGGCGGCGCCGAGACTCAGACCCAGCATCGCGGCGGGACGGTCGGTGACCTGCCGGAGGACGGCCGCCGCGTCGTCGGCGTGCCGCCGGATGGAGACCGGGGCAGCCGGGTCGTCAGCCACGCTGCGCGACAGCCCCCGGCGGTCGTAGGTGACGACGGTCAAGCGGTCGGCCAGGTGGCTAACGAGGTCGACGGTGCGGTCCGCGTCGCCCTCGCCGCTCTGTCCGATGAGCAGGACCGGGCCGGAGCCGGTGACCTGGTAGTGGAGGCGGGCGCCGTCGACGTTCACGAAGCTGTTCATGGCCACGACGCTAAACCATCATTTCTGATGCATCAAGAATGATGTACCTTGGATCACGTGACCCCTGTCGAACTGATCCTGCTGGGCCGAACGCTGATGAAGATCGGGGAGCAGTCGCTGCCAGCCCCGGCCGGCGGCAGCCCGCTGGGAGGCGAGCGGACGGTGGTCATCGTCATGAGCGAGATCTACGAGAACCCCGGCATCACGGTCAGCGAGATCGCCCGGAGCACGGGGCTGCCCCAGAGCGCGGTCTCCGGCGCGGTCGCCCGGCTGCGCGAGGTCGGCTCGGTGCTGACCGAAGCCGACCCCACCGACCGGCGACGCCAACTGCTGCGCCGCAACCCTAAACTGACGCCACGCCGCCGAACGGTCGCCACGGCCGGCATCGAGGAGTCGGTAGCGGCAGCGCTGGGCGACCACGAGCCAGGCGACCTGGCGGAGGTGCTGTCGGCCATCGAGACGCTGGGCCGGCGACTCACCCCGGAGACGATCGCCCGCCTCCGCACCGAAACGTCCGACTGAGTCGTTACGTGACGAGCACGGCGGTGAGCATCGAGAGATACGACTCGTGGGCGAGACGGAGGCTGCCAAGGTCGGAGGTCTCGAACCACGCCACGGCGTCGTGCTCGTTCGGCGCGGCGTTGACGGGTGTTCCGGTCCAGCTGTCGACCAACCAGATCCGCATGTGGATGGTCGCGGTCCGGAACTCGTGCATCGGCGGGCCGGACGGCTTCGACGCCGTGATTCCCAGCTCCTCCCGTAGCTCGCGGACAAGGCTCTCTTTCGGGTCCTCCCCGTCCTCGACATGGCCGCCGGGGAAGTCCCAGACGTCGGGATTGTTACGGCGTGCGGCGCATCGGTGACACAGCAGGACCCGGTCGCCGTCGCGAAGAACGGCCGTCACGATCTGGACCAGACCGGCGTCGGCGGCGGAGATCGTCATCGGCACATGATGGCCCATGCGGACCTGCCGCGGCGCCCGCTCCAGCGCGGATGCGGCGTGGGCCGCAGCGATCTCAGGGACCTTCTGAGGCAGGCGCCGCCGTACGATAGGCGCGTTTGCCGTCCCTCACGATCGTCGGAGGCACCCTTGAAGCTCTTGCTGACGTCCGGCGGTGTGACGAACCCGAGCATCCACTCGGCGCTCCTGCAGCTTCTCGGCAAGCCGGTCTCCGACTGCCACGCCCTTTGCGTCCCGACAGCACAGTGGGGTCACCCCATGTGCGGGCCGGCATCGGTGCGGGGCTTCGTGGCCGCCGACCCCGCGCCCGACTGGCAGTACCTGTCCGGCCTGGGCTGGGCTTCGCTCGGCGTCCTCGAGCTCACGGCGCTGCCGAGCATCGGCGCGGAGCGATGGGTCCCGTGGGTCCGGGAGGCCGATGTGCTGCTGGTCGACGGTGGCGATGCGACGTACCTCTGCCACTGGATGCGAGAGTCCGGACTCGCCGATCTGCTGCCCTCGCTGCCCGACACCGTCTGGGTGGGGGTGAGCGCGGGAAGCATGGTGATGACGCCCCGGATCGGGACGTACTTCGTCGAGTGGCCGTCGGCGCCGGACGACCGAGCGTTGGGAGTCGTCGACTTCTCGATCTTCCCGCACCTGAACCTTTTCCCCACGAATACCCTGGCCGATGCCGAGCGGTGGGCGGCCGACATCGGGGGCCCGGCCTACGCGATCGACGAACAGACGGCCATCAAGGTCGTCGACGGCTCCGTCGAAGTGATTTCCGAAGGGCAGTGGACGAAGTTCGGGTAATTGTCACCTCGCCTGCGCCTGAGCGGTAAGGACAGGAACTCATGCGCGTCGAGATCAGCGTCGAGTCGCTCGACGGCGTCCGCGTCGCCGCCAGTGCCGGCGCCGCGCGCGTCGAGCTGTGCGCCGGCCTGTCCGACGGCGGACTCACCCCCAGCGCCGCGCTCATCGAGGCGGCCGCCGAGCTGGCCGAGGTGCACGTCCTCGTGCGGCCGCGACCCGGCGACTTCCACTACTCACGCGACGAGGTGGACCTCGTCGTCCGGGACATCGCCGTCGCGCGGCGACACGGCGCGGCGGGCGTGGTCGTCGGCGCGCTGGCCGGGGACGGCACGGTCGCGGACGACTGTGCCCGGTTCGTCGACGCCGCCGAAGGCCTGGAGACGACGTTCCACCGCGCCATCGACGTCAGCGCGGACTCCCGTCAGGCCCTGGACCGGCTGGCGGACCTGGGTTTCACGCGGGTGCTGACCTCGGGCCGGCGCCGGTCCGCACTCGACGGTGCTCCACTGATCAAGGAACTGGCCACCCGGACGAGTGTCACCGTGATGGCGTGCGGCGGAGTGCGGGCCGCCAACGCCGCGCTGGTCCTCGCCGCGACCGGCGTCGACGACCTGCACGCGGCGCCCCGCCGACCCGCGGGCACCGCCCGAGCCGGCGACGTGTCCTACGCAGGCGTCGGCGTCCCGCCCGGCTACGACCGCTTCGAGACCGACCCGGACGAGGTGGCCGCACTCTGCGCTGTCCGCCCCGCGTCGTAGACGCTCGGGCGGATCCGGATCTGCCGCTGGCGCTCAGGTGGCCAGCGCGTTCAGGCGGCCGGCCGAGCCACGGCATAGTGGCTGGTGGTCATGCCGGTGTCGCCGGTCGACGAGCCGCGGTGAATGAGCCGCACGTCGTGATCGAGCACACCGAACAGCGGGAGTCCGCCGCCGAGCAGCACAGGTGCGCGTGAGACGGTCAGCTCGTCGAGCAGGTCGTGCCGCAGGAAGGTCTGGATCACCTGGCCGCCGTCGACGTAGACGCGTCGTGCTCCGCGGGCCCGCAGCAGCGCGAGCACGGCGGGCAGATCACGGGCGACCGTGACGTTGGGGTCCGCCTCCGCCGGCAGGGTGGTGCTGAGCACGATCACGGCCTTGCCGTCGTACGGCCACGAGTCGAAGGTGCGGACCTTGTCGTACGTGCCACGACCGATCACGAGGTGGTCGACGGACGCGTAGAACGCGTGAAACTCCGGCGGAGGATGCGGGCCGTCGTGGCCCGCGACGTGACGTGGCTCCACCGGCGGGTCCGTCAGCCACGCGATGTCGCCGTCGGTGCGGGCGATGTATCCGTCGGCGCTGGTGGCGATCAGGGCGAGTCCCTGCCAGTCGCGTTCTATGCTCATTTCCATCCCTCGATGAGTTGGGTCAGCAGCGCATGCCGGTCGACGGCGGCGCGGGGGAAGGGGTGCGCGGCCGCGCGGACCGTCGTGCCGAGCTGGACGTCCAGCAGGAGCTGAGCGGCCACGTTCGGGGCGGGCGCACGGCGGAGGTCGTCGACGTCGCGCGCCTGTGCGATCAACGCGGCGAGGTAGCCGACCTGTTTGGCCCAACCGATGGCCAGCAGCCGACTCAGCTCGGCATCCTTGAGGTCCTCCATGAGCATCGCCACCCCGGCGACCGCGGTCTCGCGATCGGCGGGCGTGGCCGCGGCCCGGTCCACCCATACGCGCAGCTCCACCAGGCCGCCCTCCCCCTGAGGCGCGTCGGGCAGATGGGCGATCCACCGGCGGCTCAGCGCGGCAAGGACGCCCTGGCGCGACCCGAATCGCTTGATCAGGGTCGCCGCGTGGACCCCGGCAAGCCGGGCGGCGTCGTTGAGGCTCCAGGACGGAGACGACAACCCTGCCGCCACCCGGTCGAGAAGCTCGTCATCTGTCTGTTGCCTCGGTCGTGCCACGCAGTTAGTAAATCGCAATTGCGTAACTCCGTCAAGCTGGTCCGCCGGCGGGCTCGGCGTGCCGGCCCTTGCCTGCGGGCCGAGCTTGACCCCGCCGTGCCGGCGAGCGCGGACTTAGGAGCAACGTTGGGTCCGACCTCGCACACCTCGGTCGCCCCGGGAATCGGAATGACAAATGGCTTGGTAATCCGTGGCGGCGAAGCGGACACGACTTAGCAAGCCATTTGTGGACCCAATGCGGCACGATCCGAACCGCATTCCCGCAGCTCAGGGCCACTTTGTGACCGTCGCACCTGTGCGAACCCGGCAGTTGTAGCGCACGCCTGGCGCAGGTTCGATTCCCGGCGGGTCACGCTAAGCACGGTCGCTGACCAGTTACTGGAAGGGCCGTCGCACCCGGTCCGGCGATCGGGGGTCGCGTCTGCTGAATCTCGGCCCGGCGGGTTCGTGCGTACAGCGCGATCGGCCGGTCGTGCTCCTGGGACCGGACCGGCGCGTGTGCCCGATCCCGCCTCGTCCCATCCCGCCGGGAGGGACGCCCGGCACCACGCCAACGGCAGCGGGGGACCGAGGATCAGGGGTTGCGGTCAGGGCTGGTCAGCGCCTCCCACTCCTCAGGGCTAGGCGGAAAAGGCTGCCAGTACGGCAGGTAGAAGGACCGGCGTGGTGGGTTCGCGACGGTGTAAGGCTTGAACTGTGGATCGGCGACGACCCGGTACACGACCTCAGCGGTCGACATGTCGAAGAGGTCCCACGGCTGCCCGCCCTCACTCCTGGCAATCACCGGCCACCGGTCCGGGTTAACCAACCGGTTGACCAGCCAGTAGTACTCCCCCTCCCGCTGATCCCAGCCCCACTGGACCAGGCCCGAGTGCGCGCCCGGTTCGAAGACTCCGTCGAGCTCGTACATCCGCGCGATGCTCTCGCTCCCGGTCCAGATATGCCGAAAACATGCCCGGCGGGAACGTTCGACACAGTTCTTTGAAGTCGGTGGGCAGTGGTACGCCCAGCTCGGACTCGGTCCGGCTCCAGCTCGCCTCGCCCGGCTCCCCGCGCCAGCCGGTCACCTCGGCGATCCGATCGACCTAGTTCATACTCGTTTTCCTTGAGGCAGGTCAGAAGCTAGCTCATATCTGCTGGGTTGGCTTTCAGTTACCGGTCCTGACCGTCGTGGTTGGCCCGCTGCCGGTGCAAATGGCCAGGTCTCGCAGCCCTCGGGTTGACAAGGGTTGGCCGGGCGGCTCAGGCGATCTCGCCGCTGTCAGAAGAGGGTGAGCTGACCCGGCATCGGGCCGGGCCGGCGCGAACGCGGTGGACGGACTGCCACGCGTACCCATGCCGGCGCATCCGCGAGCTCGTCCGGCGGAGTGCCACCCGTCAGTGCCCACAACGACGGGCCGAGCAGGATGCCCCGGCCGGCGAGCGCGCGCCGCATTCCGGAAAACGCAAGCGGGAGCCGGATCCCTTCCAAATCGGGCACCGGAAGGTCGGTACGCATCCGCATCAACCGGCGGTTACGCTCCACCACCTCGCGCGCGGCCGGTTCGGCCAACCGCTCGGTCGCCCGTACGCCCACGGCCGCGTTCACCTCCGCCGCCCTCCCACCATCCAGCGCCGCCCACACCGCGTCGACCGTCCCGAACGCGGTGAGCAGGTCGGCGGCGGTCGCCGGCCCGAAGCCGGGCACCCCGGGGAGGTTGTCGGACGGATCACCGCGCAGTGCGGCGAAGTCGCGGTACTGCCACGCCTCGACCCCGCACACGACAGGCAGGGTGGCGGCCCTCATCAGCACCGCGGCGTCGCGGCCACCGTTGCGGATCCGCAACACCGAGGTGCTCGCGTCAAGCAGCGCGAAGGCATCGCGGTCGCTGGTGACCAGGACAGTACGCCAACCGGTGTCCCGAGCCTTCGCCGCGCAACTGGCGAGAACGTCGTCTGCCTCGTAGCCAGCCGGGACGAACACCGGCAGCCCAGCCGCGCGCAGCAGGTCCGGCGCGGCGGCCAGCTGCTCCCGCAGGTCCGCTGGCTTGGCCGGCCGGTGCGCCTTGTACCCGGCGTAGTCGTCCGCCCTCATCGACGACACTGGACAGTCGAAGCCGACCAGCACGGCGTCCGGACGCAGCCGGGCCGCCGCATGGGCGATATGCGTGACCAAACCCTTGAGCGCCCACACCGCCCGACCCTCACCGTCGCGCAGCTCTCCTGTGGCTGCGGCATGGTACGCGCGGTGCAGCAGGCTGTTGCCGTCGATCGCGAGCAGCAGCGGTTCCGGGGGGCTCACGCCAAGAGCGTAAACGGCGGGTTGGCGCAGGGCATCCAGCCTGCGCGGCCGGGCCGGATGGGTCTGGTACATCGGAGTACCCGGCTGACCAGAACGGCAGCAGAATGCGAATCGGTCTTGGCCGTCGCCCGTGATTCGTTACCAGTGCGGATCGCGCCACCGGAGTACGGTCGCCTGGCGGAAGCGCTCCAGCACGCTGGGCAACTGTTCGCGTACGGCGCTTGTCGCGCGTCTTCACGCGCTTCGGGCCGCGTCTGCTACGCGTTTCGTGTGGGGCCGGCGGGGCTCGAACCCGCGACCGAGGGATTATGAGTCCCCTGCTCTAACCGGCTGAGCTACGGCCCCGTGCCGGCGGACCGGCGCCGGGATCGTATCCCGGCGGTGGTGGTTGCGACCACCGCAGGCGGCTTCGACCCGCCGGGCGCGTGCGAGGCTGGTCCATAGTTGATCAAGGAGTGCCCGAGCCACAGGTCGGTGCCGTGCTGCGGTTCTGCGGCCTGGGTGGGCGCGCCTTGGGCGTTGTGGGATTGGTCTGTCTGGGTGCGGTCGTGCCGCCGTCGTGTTGATCAGGTTACCCACCGTGTTCGCCGCGGCCCGTGACCGCGCCAACGTGATCGTGCCTGTGTCAGCGTCGGCCTGCCCACCCTGCCGCAGGTCGCGACCGCGGTCTTGCCTATGCCGCCGTCGCCGTTGTCGGGTTGGCGTCAGCGCGATCGCCATGCAAGGTGCGCGGTGGCGCCAGACTGGCGGGATGACCGACGAACTCCGCGCGGCCGAACGCCGCCTGCAGGCTGCCCAGCTCGCCTCCGACGTTGCCGCCCTCGACGAGATCATCGACGACCGGCTGGTCTTCACCGGGCCGGACGGGCGGCTCTACGGCAAGCAGGACGACCTGCGTCTGCACCGCACCGGCGAGCAGCGGATGACCCGCGTCGACGAGGAGGACCTCCAGGTGCTGGTCGCCGGCGACACCGGGGTGACCTGGTTTCTCGGCACGCTCGAGGGCACGGCCGCGGGCGGACCGTTCATGGCGCGGGTCCGCTACACCAGGACGTGGGTCCGCGCCGGGAACGCCTGGCGCCTGATCGCGGCACACGTCAGTGCGGTGCCGTAGCCAACTGCCACCGTCCTGGCGGGACGGCACCCGGACGTCCGGCAACTGACCACCGTCCGACCATCCAGGACGGCGGGACCGCTCCGCACGTCAACGCGCCGCGCAGCCACCCCCGGCCGGCCAGGACGCCGGACCGCGCTGAGCACGCCCGGCGCGGAGCTCAGCGCGGCGCCGCGACCGCCTGCGGGCCGTCCGGCCAGCCGGGACGCGTCGTCCCGATCACGAACTTGGGCATGAAAAGACGCCTCCCCTCAGAAAGGAAAAGGAAAATGGGCATGGTGAATGGCGCCTCGCCTAATGGCGTGCGCGGTAGGGGAAGCGAGGGCGGTGAGAACGCGAAAGCCGCCTGCCCCAGGCGTGCGGGACAGGCGGCGTTCTAGCTGTTCAGCAGCCTATCCGGAGCACTCCCGGCACAGCAGTCGACCACTCGCGTCTGCCCAGGCTTCAATGGCGGGCCGCAACATGGTGTCGTCCTGTCCTGGTCGGTCGGTGGTTTCCGGTTACGTGAATAAATGTAGATCCACCAAAGCCACCGCGGCAATTAATTAATCGTCGTCCTCGTCGCGGTTCGCGCGCTCGACGACCTCTTCCGCGGTGAGCGGGCTGGACGGGTGGTGGCTCAGGCACAGCGGCGCGCGCAGTTTGGCGAACTCCGCACCGTCGACCGCCGCGTAGAAGTGGCCCGGGCGCAGCCGCGCCACGTCGGCGATGTCGCTGCCCTTGGCCCGCGCCATCTCCTTCGCCGCGGCGATCTGGGTCGGGCTGTTGAGCAGGCCGAACAGCTGCGTCGCGGCGTTGCCCGGTATCCGGTTGTGCAGGCCCTTCGGCGCCTGGGTCGCGAACACCAGGCCGAGCCCGTACTTACGCGCCTGCGACGCCAGCGCCAGCGTGCTCTGTGTGCACGCCGTCATCGCGCCCGACGGGGCCAGGGTCTGTGCCTCGTCCATCACGAACAGGCCGCCGAGCGGGCGGTCGTTGGCGGGGTTCTGCTTGATCCAGGCGAACAGCGCGAGCTGCAGCTGGTTGACGAAGCTCTGCCGTTGCCCGTCGTCCGGCAGGCCGACGAAGCTGATCACCGAGATCCGGGCGCGGTAGCCGGGCGCCGGGCGGAACAGCTCGCCCGGGTCGAGCGGCTCGCCCTCGCCGCCGAACAGCGGGTCGCTGACCATCGTCGCGCGCAGCAGTTGGGCGATGTCGTTGGCGATCTTCTGTGCGTTGTCGAGCTGGCTGGCCCGCCGCGGCAGTCGGGTCAGGTAGGCCACGAACGCGTGCAGGTCGGGGCCACCACCTTCCCGGGCGTACGCGGTGAGCGCCTCCCGCAGCACCGCGTTGCCGATGCGGGCCTTGGCCGTGCCGCCGTCGACGTTGGCCCGCGGGGCGAGCGACGCCACCGCGGCGTCGACGCCGGCGGCGAACGCGTCCTGGTCGTCGGCCATCGGGGCGAGGTCCGGCAGCGGCCGGAAGCTCAGCGGGCGCCCGGCCGACCGCCGCGGGGTCCAGACCACGACATCGGTGCTGCGGTGGTACGCGGCCGCGCGCGCCGTCTCCGTCTGGTCCCACTGCGCCGGCGGCTCCGGCCACGGGTCGCCGAGCCGCGCGAGGTCGTTGTTCGGATCCAGCACGATCGACGACACGCCACGCAGCGCGCACTCCTCCACCAGCCGCCGGATCAGCACGGTCTTCCCGGACCCGGAACCGGCGAAGATCGCCGCATGTCGCCGCAGCGCGGCCAGCCCGACCTCCACCGGCTGTCCATCGTGGACCGAATAGCCGAGGGTCACGGACCCAGGATCGAAACCAGGCCGCGGTGCGCCTTCGGCGCGCGCCCCGCCGGCCTCCGGGGTCGGCACGGGCCGGAGCATGCGCACGACCGCACCCTCCGAACCACCGGCCCCCGACCGCGAACCGAACGACGCCGCCCCCGCCGGTTCAACCTCGGCGTTCGGCGCGGCCAAACGGTCCGGCAGATGCGGTCCGCGCGAACCCGCCGCGCCGTCCGGCCGAACCGCACCGTGCGCGGCGGCCGAGCCATCCGGCCCATGCGGTGCCGCCGCGCCAAGAGCCGAGCCGTGCGGCACACCGCCGCCCTCGGGATCAACCGGGTCGGCCGAGCCGACCACGGAATGCGGGCCGTGCGACGCGGCCGAACCCGACGAACTCGTCGCGGCCGAGTCGCCAGGCACGTGCGGGCCCCACACCGCAGCCGGGTTGTCGGGGCCGGCGGGCGTGATCGCCCCATGCGGCCCGGCCTCAGGCCGATCATCGGCCGCCGACTCGGCCTCCGCCAGCGCCGCCCGCAGGAAGGTGATCCCGTCCGTCGGGCGGTGGGCCACGAACCACGGCCGCAGGGTCTCGTACCCCCGTTCCCGGATCAGCTGTCGCAACGCCATCAGGGCGGCCACGTCCTCGGCCGGGAACGGCAGCGTGCGCCCACCGGCCCGGCTGAACGTCTCGATCACCTCGGTGGTCCGCGCGCCACCGGACCACGGCTCGTTGCGCAGGAAGAACAGCTTGCGCTTGGTGACGCCCTCGGTCAGGCCCGCGGCCGTGCTGGCGTTGCGGATCCGGTTGAGCGCCGCGACCGGGTGCCGGGAGCCGAGCGCCCGGAACGCCCAGTGCTCCTCGTCCTCGGTCCGCTCGTCGAGGCTGCGCCGCAGCCGGGCGTGCAGCGCCGGCTTGCTGCCCGGGTGCGGGTCCATCCCGTACAGCCCGCCGGACCGCTCCCCGATCCAGGCGGTGAGCCCGGCCTCGAGCAGGCCCGGCACGACGGCGTCCTCGGTGGCCGGGTCGAGCGCCGGTGCGGGATCCGCGGCGGAACGCAGTGCCGCGTATCGCGCGGAGACCGCGGCCAGCTCGCCGTCGGACGCCGGCGACGCCGTGTCCGGAGCGGGACCCGAGGCGGTGCTGTGCACCAGCCGGTGCATCTCGGAAACGGTGTCGTCGCGCAGGCAGGCGCGTACGTGCGTGTCGATGGTCCGCAACAGCTCCCGCGGGGTGAACTGCACCGACTCGGCGAACGCGGGTGGCCGCACCGGCCAGGTCGGGTACGGCGGCGTGAAGCCCTGGTCCGCGAACGGCGCCGCGAACCGCCGGGCGATCAGCTCCCGGCCCAACTCCGCGCTGCCGATCTGGCGGAGCTGCACGGCCTCGCGGAACCGGTCCTGGACGGTGTCGGTGGCCTGGGTCTTGACCAGCGTCCACGACTCGTCGAGGCACGCGACCACCGACAGCGTGCGGCGGGTCGTCTCGCGCAGCGCCATCAGGCCGCCGGCGATCTGCTCCAGCAGCAGTGCGGCGCGCCACTCCAGCCGGGTCTCGCCGTCGAGCGTCTTGGCCGCCTGGTTGATCAGCAGGTCGATCTGGTCCACAGCGATCACGGTCGGCCCGGTCAGCGCGAGCAGCCGCGAGACGTCGCGGACGACCTCCTGCGCGGACCGCCGCGCCCGGCGCATCCCCCACGCCGCCCGCTGGCCCGGTTCGAGCTCGTCGTTCGCGCACAGGAACTCGTGGCCGACGTCCTGGTCGCTGGTCTTCTCGGCGGCCTCGAGCACGAGTGCCCGCGCGGTGTCCTGGCAGTCGACGCCGACCTGCCGGTTGTGCTTGCGGAGCAGGTCGACGAACCCGTCCAGGATGGGCCGGGTGAGCTCGGCCTCGCCGACCACCGCCCGGCGCACGGCCCGCGGCGCCCCGACGAGGTCCGCCAGCCGGCGCAGGAACGTCCGCAGCTGGCTCTCGCGCTCGGCGGTCTCCCGGTTGAGCCCGTCGAGCACGGACTGCGCCACGCTGCGCCAGAACGCGCTCGCGTCGAGCAGGCTGACCAGGAAGAAGTAACCGCCCGCAGCCTGCGTGTGCGCGCGTACCGAGCCGAGCAGGTGGGTCTTGCCACTGCCCCGCTGGCCGAGCACGGCGACGCCGACCGGGCTGGAGTCGCTGCTGTGCTGCGCGTCCTCGACGCCGTCGAGGATCACCCGCAGCGCGTCCTTGTGCAGCCCCTCGACGTGGAAGGCCGGCTGCCGCCAGACGTCGTCGGGTGTCGGCGCCCAGTTGAACCGGAGCGCCTTGAGAGCCCGCCGCTCGACCTCGTCCATGCTCAGACCCCGATGGCGATCAGGTGCCTGTCCTGGTTGCCGATGCGGACGGCCGCGTCCCGCTGTGCCGGCGTGAGCGTCTTCTGGTTGGACTCCGGGATGATCCGCACGTCCGGTGCGCTGCTCAGCGCGACCAGCGCGGCGTCGACGGCCGGCCGGTCCGCGCCGGCCAGTCGCGGGCGCAGCGCCGCGAGCGACACCAGCTCGCCCGGTCGCAGGGCGATCTCGGCGTACGCCTTGCGGAGCCAGGTGTCAAGGTCCTCGGCCGGCGCGAAGAACTCGGACGCCGCCAGGTCCGAGCGCTCGAGGAAGCCGCGCAGGCGGTTCAGCACCGTGTAAAGGGCGGCGCCGCCGGCACCGGCGCCCCGCGGCGGATCGGCTCCGAGCTGCGCGATCGCCTCGGCCCAGCCCGCCTCGGTCAGCTCGAGGCTGATCCCGCGGCCGACCTTGCGGGTCGTGATCCAACCGCGCCGGACCAGGCGGTCCCGGTATTCCTTGCCGAGCGCGAGCCCGCGGTCCGCGAGCCGGGCGTTGGGCACCTCACGGGCCTCGGCCATCAGCACTACCAGCATGCAGCGCATGGCGAAGGTGACGTCGTCGGGCATGCCGATGCTCCTGGGGCGGGGACGGCTGACGGAATTAGGCGATTCTGCCGAGGCCACCAACGTGGTTGCAAGGTCAACTACTGGATTTCCGATATCCGACATCACTGTCGTGAGTGGATCTCCATTCGAGCTGCCCGAAAGCACCGCCGCGGGCGCCGTTCGGACGAGCCGACAGATGATCGATATTGCCCACGGGCGACGCAGGCGGGCACCATAGCGAAAACCCCCGAGGAGAACGCCCCCATGAGGTTCGCGCCGCCGAGCTTCCCGTGGGTCGTGGCGATCCACTCGTCGGCGGACAGCCCGACTCCGATCGGCGCCGGCGTGGTCGTCACGGCCGACCGCGTGCTGACCTGCGCGCAGGTGGTCCGCCCGGGCGGCCGGGCGCTCGACGAGGTCTGGGTCGCCTACCCGGCGGCGGGCTCGCGCCGTGCCCGGGTCCGCCAGGTGGTCCAGGGCAGCGACCCCGACGTCGCGCTGCTCGCGCTCGCCGAGCCCGCGCCCGACCAGGTGCGGCCCGCACGCGTGCGGCTCGCGCCGCTGGACAGGCTGGCCGGCCGCGGGTGGTGGTCGTTCGGTTTCCCGGACCACGACCCGGCCGGCCGTCACACGCAGGGGACCTTCGGCGACGCGCTCGACACCGGTCAGGTCCGGCTGGCCGGCGACGGCCTGGCGCCGGGGTTCGCGGGCGCGCCGCTGTGGTCCCCGGACTACGACGCGGTGATCGGGCTGGTCGGTCAGGCGGGCACGACCGGGCACGCCGGCGGCGACGGCCGCGCCGCGAGCCTCGCGGACGCGCTGCCGGAGCTGAAGCTGGGCGCACTGGCCGACTGGCGACTCGACGCCGCCGGCGGCCCGGCCCGCACGGCCTGGGGCTGGACGAGCGACGACGACCGCTTCCGCGGCCGGTCCGCGGTGCTGCGCGTGGTCGGCGACTGGCTCGACCGGGCGGGTCGCGACGGCCGCCTGCTGGTGGTCACCGGCTCACCCGGCATCGGCAAGTCGGGCGTGCTCGGCCGGGTCGTGACGATGGCGGACGCGGCGGCCCGGCACGACACCGGCGACCCGGCCGCGCCGGGCAGCATCGCCTGCGCCGTGCACGCCGGCGGCAAGGACGCCCTGGCGGTGGCCACCGAGATCGCCGTCGCCGCGTCGGCCGCGCTGCCGACCACGCCCGGCGACCTGCTGCCCAACCTGCGCGACCGGCTCGCCACCCGGCCGTACCGGTTCAACCTCGTGATCGACGCCCTCGACGAGGCGGTGCGGCCGCGCGAGCTGATCGGGACGGTGCTCGTGCCGCTGGCGGCGCAGGGCGACCTGCTCGGCGTGCGGGTGGTCGCCGGCACCCGCCCGGAGGACGACGAGGGCGACCTGCTCGGCGCGTTCGGCGCCGGGACCCAGGTGGTCGACCTCGACTCGGCCGAGCACGTGAACATCGGCGACCTGGCCGCCCACGCGCTGGCCGTGCTGCGCCACGCGGGTGCCGGGCGGACCGACAACCCGTACGCCGACCCGGCGCGCGCCGAACCGGTCGCCCGGCGGATCGCGACGCTGGCCGGCGGCAACTTCCTCGTCGCGGGCCTGGTCGCCGGGGCGCACGGGCGCAACGACGCCGAGGCGGTCGACCCGCACCGGGTGGCGTCGCCGGCGACCGTGGCCGAGGCGCTCGACGCGTACCTCGGTGGCCTCTCCCCCGCGGGCGCCACCTCCGCCCGGCTGGCGTTGACGGCGCTGGCCTTCGCGGAGCCGCCGGGCCTGCCGCTGTCGCTGTGGCGGGTGGCGATCCAGGCGCTCGGCGGCCGGGTGACCGAGGACGACCTGTCCGCGTTCGCCGCCCGCGGTGGCTTCCTGGTGGACACGGGACCGGCCGGCGTGCACCGGCTGCGCCACCGGGCGCTCGCCGACGCGCTGCTGGCCACCCGGTCCGCGCGCGTCGAGGACGAGCGGGACCTGCTCTACGCCTGGGTCCGGCACGGGCACGCCGCGGGCTGGGCCACGGCACCGGACTACCTGCTGCGCGCGCTGCCCCGGCACGCGACGCGGGCCGGGCTGGTCGACACGTTGCTCAACGACGACGCGTACGTGCTCAACGCCGACCTCGTCGGCCTGCTCGCCGCGGCCGGTGAGCCGGAGACCCGGGAGGCACGGGCCCGGCTCGCGCTGCTGCGCCGCACGCCGCGGGCCGCGCACGCGCCGCCGGCCGAGCGGGCGGCGCTGTTCTCGGTGGTCGACCGGATCGACCGGCTGGACGCGGCGCCGCAGGCCGAGCAGGCCGACTACCGGGCGCGCTGGGCACACACTCCACCGCGACTGGAGAGCACCGTCCTAGAAGGACATTCCGACGCGGTGTACGACGTGTGCGCGGTGCCGATGTCCGGCCGCGAGTTCCTCGCCTCCGCGGGAGCGGACGGCACGGTCCGGCTCTGGGACCCGCTGACCGGCCGGGTGGAGCGGGTGCTGGTCGGTGACCCCGGCGGCGTACGCGGGCTCTGGGCGGTCCCGGTCGACGGCGCCACCCTGCTCGCCACGGCCGGCGACGACGGCACGATCGGCATCTGGGACGCCGGCACCGGCGCGCGACTGCGTACCCTGACCGGTCATTCCGACTGGGTGCGCAACCTCTGCGCGGTGCCGGTGCCGGGCGGGCCGACCCTGCTGGCCTCGGCCGGCGACGACCGCACCGTGCGGATCTGGAACCCCGCCGACGGGACACTCGCGCACACGCTGACCGGGTTCGGCGGCTGGGTCACGGCGGTCACCCACCTGCCTGTCGGCGCACACGGCCTGGTCGCGGCGACCGGCTTCGACGGCGTGATCGCGCTCTTCGACCCGGTCACCGGCGCGTGCACCAGCGCGGTCGTCGCGCACGACGGCTGGGCGACCACGCTCTGCGCGGTCCGGGCGGGCGGCGGGGTGGCGCTGGCGTCGGCCGGCTACGACGGCGTGGTCCGGCTGTGGAACCCGCTCAGCGGCGACCTGCTCAACGCGATCGACCCGCGGGCCGGCCCGCTCACCGACCTGTGCACGGTCGAGGTCGACGGCACGGTGCTGCTCACCGCGACCGACGAGAGCGGCGTGCTGCACCTGTGGGAGCCCCGCAGCGGCGCGCCCCGGCCGAGCCTGCGGGGCGACGTGAGCTGGATCCGGGCGGTCTGCGCGCTGCGGGTACGCGACCGCGACCTGCTGGCGACCGCGGGCGACGACGGCACGGTGCGGCTCTGGGACCCGGTCACCCGGCAGCCCGAGTCGGTGTTCGACGGCGGCCGGCCCGGCCCGGTGGCCGACCTGCGGGCGGTGCCGTGGCGGGGCGGCACGGCCGTGGCCTCGACCGGCGCCGACGGCGTCGTGCGGATCTGGGACCCGGCCGGCGGCGGCCGGCTGGCCGAGCTGCCGGTGCGCGACGGTGGGGTCGCGGCCCTGTGCGCGGTGCCGGACGCCGACGCGCCGCTGCTGGCCGCCGCCGGGGACGACCACGTGGTGCGGCTCTACGACCTGCGCGACGGGTCGGCCGGGCCCGAGCTGGCCGACCACCACGAGCGGGTCAACGCGGTCTGCGCGGTCGCGGCCGGCGGGCTGGTGCTCCTCGCCACCGCGGCCGACGACGCCACGGTGCGGCTGTGGAACCCGCGGGACGGCTCGGCGTACGGCGTGCTGCTCGGCCACCGCAGCTGGGTGACCGCGCTGACCACGGTGCGGCTCGGCGGGCGGGAGCTGGTCGCGTCCGGCGACAAGGACGGCACGGTCCGGCTGTGGGACCTCGACGGCGGCACGCGCTGGCAGCAGCTCGCACACACCGACGGCGTCGACGCGCTCGGCACGGTCACCGTCGACGGCCGGGAGCTGCTGGTCTCGGGCGGTGCGGACGGCACGGTCCGGCTCTGGCACCCGGCGGACGGCCGGCCGCACCACGTGCTCGGCGGGCACACGGCCGCGGTGACCGGGGTCTGTGCGGTGCCCGGGGGTGGCGGCCGGGAGCTGGTCGCGTCCACGAGCCTGGACCGGACGGTGCGCATCTGGGACCCGGCGACGGGCCGGCGCGTCCGCGCGGTTCCCGTGCACCACCGCGCGTTGTCCTGCGCGTACGCCGGCGGCACCTTGGTCGTGGGTCTCGACCGCGGCCTGCTGGGCCTGACCGGCTAGAACCGTTCCGAGAGGAACTCCTCGAAGGTGACACCGCCGTTGGCCTGCTCCGGTGCCAGGTTCGCGCCGGTGCCGAAGGCGGAGAAGACCCGGCCGGGCAGTGCGAGACCGACCACCCGGCGACGCCGGCGCGAGGCGTCGAGATAGGCCCTGGCCAGCGAGTGTGCCGAGCGGATCTCCGGGCCGCCGAGGTCCGGCACGCGGCCACGCGCACCCGCCTCGACGTGCTCGACCAAGCGGTCCGCGACGTCGTGCACGTCGATCGGCTGGAAGTTGAAGCTCGGCGCGAACATCAGCGGCAGCTTGCGCTGCGCGTGGAACATCCGCATCACGAGGCTGTGGAACTGGGTCGAGCGCTGGATCGTGTACGGCAGCCCCGACGTCTCGATCAACCGCTCGCACTCGGCCTTGGCGGCGTAGTACGCGAGCGGGATCCGGTCGACGCCGACGATCGAGGTGAAGATCATGTGCGGGCCGCCGGGCTGGGTCGCCGCGATCAGCCGGGAGCACGCCTCGGCGTCGCCGCGCGGCGCGGTGGCCAGGTGCAGGATCGTGTCGACCCCGGCGACCGCGGCCGGCACGCCCTCACCGGTGCGCAGGTCGCCGCGGACCGACCGGCCCGGTTGCGGTCGCCGGCTGAGCACCCGCACCTCGTGCCCCGCCTCCCGCAGCTTTTCGCTCACGACCCGCCCGAGGTTTCCGGTTCCCCCGGTGACCAGAACGTCCCCCATAGCCGGATTCTCCCCCAGAAATCGCCCGCCGGACCCCTACAGTGAGGTCCGCCACCGGGTGTCAGCCGGTGACTCCGCCGCGTGGTCGCGGCCAAGGGGCGGCCAGGCGGCCGGTCGCCAGGACGGTCGGCCGGGTATCCGGGGCGGTCCGCCGGGTATCCGGGGCGGTCCGCCGGGTATCCGGGGCGGTCCGCCGGAAGACTGGCGACCACCGCCGAGCAGGACGCGACCGGGCCCGGCCTGGCGCCGGAGCCGACGGCGTTGCGCGTGCGAGCCCGACCCGGGCTGGTATCGCGATGCGGACAACGACGGGGTGGTCTGCGAATAGGGTCGAAGGGAGCGAAACCGACCGGGAGGGGCACGGCCATGGAGCTCACGTTGACCACGTTCCTCTCGGTCGACGGCGTCATGCAGGGCCCGGGCAGCCCGATCGAGGACACCACCGGTGGGTTCGCGCGCGGCGGCTGGATGGTCCCGTACCTCGACCAGGACCTGAACGTCTTCATGCACGACGTGCTGGACAAGGCGGAGGCGCTGCTGCTCGGCCGGCGGACGTACGAGATCTGGGCCTCCTACTGGCCGCGGATGGCGCACCCGGTGGCCGGGCGGTTCAACCAGCTGCACAAGTACGTGGCCACCCACACGCTGGCCACGACCGAGTGGGGGCCGGCCACGCTCCTGCTCGACGACGTGCCCAAGGCGGTCGCGGAGCTCAAGGAGCGCCCGGGCGGCGAGCTGCAGGTGCACGGCAGCGGCGAGCTGGCCCGGCACCTGATGTCGCACGACCTGTTCGACGCGTACCGGCTGCTGACCCTGCCCGTCGTGGTCGGCGACGGCGCCCGGCTCTTCGACGTGCTGGGGCTGCCGACCGGGCTCGAGCTGGTCCACCACCGCACCACCGAAGCCGGCATGGTGATCAATGTCTACCGGCCGACGGGCCGGGCCGCCTACGGCACGCTCGACCTGAGGAACTGAGCCAGGGCGGGCAGCGCGGTGCCGAGCGGTGCGTCGACCTTGATGGCCGCGTACGCGTCGCCGCGCGTCGGACCCTGGTTGACGATCGCCACCGGGATGCCGAGCTTGGCGGCGCGCAGCACGAACCGGCGCCCGGACATCACCGTCAACGACGAGCCCAGCACCAGCAGCAGCCGGGCCGCGGTGACCGCGGCGAAACACCGGTCGACCCGCTCGGGCGGGACGCTCTCGCCGAAGAAGACCACGTCGGGCTTCAGCACGCCGGCCCGGCAGCGGACGCAGTCGACGGGGCGGAAGACCGCGACGTCCGCGTCGGGCAGGTCGACGTCGCCGTCGGGGTTGACGGCCGCGGCGAGCGCGGCGAACGTGGGGTTGGCCGCCCGCAGCCGGCGGTCCAGGTCGGCCCGGGCCGTGGTCTGGCCGCAGTCGAGGCAGACGACCCGGTCGATGTTGCCGTGCAGTTCGACCACGTCGCGGGCGCCGGCGGCCTGGTGCAGGCCGTCGACGTTCTGGGTGAGCACGGCCGAGACCAGCCCGGCCCGCTGCAGGTCGGCGACCGCGCGGTGGCCCTCGTTGGGCTCGGCCCGGCCGATCACCCGCCAGCCCACGTGGCTGCGCGCCCAGTAGCGCTGGCGGGCGGCGGCGTCGCGGGTGAACGTCTGGTAGGTCATCGGCGCGAACTTCCGGGCCGCCCCGGTCGGGCCGCGGTAGTCGGGTATGCCGGATTCGGTGGACAGGCCGGCACCGCTCAGCACGGCGACGCCACCCTGTGCCACCAGCTCGGCCAGCGCGGACAACGGGTCAGGCACCCGTCCATGGTGCCTGACGCGTCATCGGGGAGCGAAGGCGCAGAACTCGTTGCCGCCCGGGTCGGTCATGATCCACCAAGAGATGTCGTCGTCGGGCTCGCGTTGGACCTGCGCGCCGGCGGCGACCAGCTCGCTCGGGTCGGGCCCGGTCAGGTCGACGTCCCAGTGCATCCGGTTCTTCACGGTCTTGCGCTCGGGCACGCCGTCGAAGACCCAGTATTCCCACGGGAAGCCGGCCGCGCCGACCACCGAGGCGGCCGCGCCGGCGCCGGTCTCGACCTTGCCCCCGGTGATCGAGGCCCACCAGGCCGCGACCGCGACGGCGTCCGCGGTGTCGACGACCAGCTCGTAGACCTCGACGGCGGTGGGCGCGGTGCCGGGCCGCGGCGGGAACGCGCAGAACAGGTTGCCGTCGGGGTCGGCCAGCACCCACCAGCTGATCTCGGCGTCGGGCCGGCGGGTCACGGTCGCGCCGGCCGCGACCAGCGGCGCGGGGTCGGGGATCGGCAGCCGCAGGTCGAGGTGGACGCGGGTCTTCCCGACGCGCGGCTCCGGCACCGGGTTGACCCACAGGCTCCAGTCGCCGGGCATGACGTGGTCGACGCGCGGCGGCTTGCCCGGGTCCTCGGCGAGCGTGCCACCCAGCGCGGCCGCCCAGAACCGCGCCAGCCGCGGCGCGTCGACGGAGTCCAGGCAGATGTCCCGCAGGGCAGCGATAGTCACGCCGGTCATTGTGCGCCCGGCCCGCTTTGCTCTGCATCCAATTACGCACCACCCCC
>NZ_JBFAIU010000120.1:0-20202 GCF_040654855.1 Asanoa sp. NPDC050611 | reverse complement strand
CGCGGCCGAGCGCGCGCGGACCCGGCCGCTGGCGACCGGCGACCTGCCGGACCCGTTGGACCCGCCCTCGGGGTGCGGCGTTCCGTGCGGCCGATCCGCGCGCTGCCGAGCGGTGGCCGGATCTGCACCGTCGCCGGGTGCGTCGCCAGCAGGCGTTCCTCCTCGGCGCGCAGGGTCGCGCGGCGCAGCCAGGTCTCGTAGGCGCCGGGCGCCCGCCGGGCGAACCAGCGCGACAGCAGCAGCCGTTCTCCGCGGGACGGAGCCGTCGCGGTCTCGTCGGTGCGCCGGGTGCGCAGCGCGACGATGTGCGTGGCACCCTGTGCGCGGGCCGTGCGCACGGGAACCGCCTCGCTGAGCCCGGCGTCGACGTACCGCCGGCCGTCGATCTCGACGGGTTCGCCCGCGAGCAGCGGCATCGCCGTCGACGCGCGCAGCGTGGCCTGCAGGCTGGACTGGTCCCGAACGTGCTCGTGCAGGTCGACGGCCTGGCCGGTGCGGGCGTCCGTGGCGATCGGATGGAACTCGACGTGGTGGTCGAGGATCTCCTGGAACCCCATCGGGATGATCTCGGTGTAGACGGTGTGGATCAGGAAGCGCGTGTCCACGACCGGCTGCCGCCGCAGCGCACGCCTCGGGTCGATGGTCGTGCGCATGATGGCCGGGTCCCACCAGGCGTGCATGGTGCTCTCCGCGCGCCCGCAGAGCAGCCACGCCGCGTTCAGCGCGCCGGCCGAGCTGCCGTAGACCGCGTCGAAGGCGGGCAGCAGCCCCAACTGCTCGATCGCGACGGTCATGCCGCTGGAGTACGCACCACGCGAGCTGCCCCCTTCGACCAGCAGCACCAGGCGGGCGTCGTCGTCGCGACGTCCGGGAGCACTTCCCTGCCGCATACGGTCACGCAACAGGTCGAGGACAGCGGCGGTCACCTTCCACCTTCTTCCGGTCGGAGCACCTCGCCATCCTGCGCTCGGTTCCGGCACGAAGGCGAATACCTGGGAGGTACTCGTTTCCGGCCGTACACCCTGGATATGGTGGCTTTTCGTGACAGATAGCACTGTCGGCGAGCTGATCCGCCGGCAACGGGGAATGGCCCGGCGCAGCCAGCTCGACCTGGCGCACGAGATCGGCGTCTCACCGCGCCACCTGAGCTTCGTCGAGCTGGGCAAGTCGAAGCCGAGCGCGGGCCTGCTGATGCGGATCGCGGACCATCTGGACCTGCCGCTGCGGGAGCGCAACGACTGGTTGCTGGCGGCGGGTTACGCGCCGCGCTATCCGGAGACGCCGCTGAACTCGCTATCCCGGATCCGCGCGTCGCTGCAGGCGCTGCTCGACGCGCACGACCCGTTCCCCGGCGTCGCGATCGACCGGCGGTGGAACGTGCGGCTGAGCAACCGGGCCGCACGCCGGCTGGTCGCGGGCATCCCGGCGGCGGCGCGCGGCGAGCCGGTCAACCTGTTCCGCGCGGCGCTGCACCCGGCCGGGTTCGCCGGGCGTACGCGCAACTTCCCGCAATGGTCGGCCTACCTGCTGCGCCGGCTGGACCGCGCGGTCGCGCGGACCCAGGACCCGTGGCTGGCCGCACTGTCGGACGAGATCGCGGGCTGGCCGGGCATCCCGGACCGCCCGACCTGGGGCCACCCGCCGCCGGCGGACGCGGACGACCCGGTGCTGTCGTGGCAGCTGGAGCTGGGCGGCGCGGAGCTGTCGATGTTCAGCCTCCTGAGCACCTTCGGCACGCCGATCGACGTGACGCTGGCGGACCTGTCGATCGAGCTGTTCTTCCCGGCCGACGACCACACCGAGACGATCCTCCGCCACGAAAACGCCGGTGCATGACCGCGACCCCGGGGGACCGGCTGCTCGGCCCCGGCCTGCGCAGCAAGGTGCCGAACCGGCCCCGGGTGCTGCGGGTCAAGCGCGGCGACGTCTCGTCATGGGCGGTCGGTGCGCACCGCGCGTTCTGGGGCTGGGGCTGACTTGCGCGCGACGATGAGCCGGCACCGCGGGCTGCCGTCCGGGTGCCGGCCCAGCGCGTCCAACTCGACGGCGTCGGCGGTGAACCCCGCGGCGCCGAGGTCGGCGAGCACCTCGGGCGTGCGGTTGGTGCGGTAGTACATGACGAACGGTGGCCGCCAGACGGCGTTGCGGGCGCGCATCGCCACGTCGAACCCGAGCGTGACCCAGTGGGCGACGGACGTCACCGGTGGCGCGGTGCCGACCGGCATCGCGAAGACCCCGCCTGGCCGCAGCGCCCGGTGGACCCCGGCGAAGAGGGCCGGTCGCTCCGCGGGCAGGAAATGCCCGAGCGCACCGAAGCTGACGGCCAGGTCGAAGCCGGCCGTGAACGGGAGGGCCCGCGCGTCGGCCCGCACCCAGGTGGCGTCGGGATGCGCGCTGCGCGCCCGGGCCAGCATGCCGCCGCTGAAGTCGACCCCGGTGACCTGCCCCGTGCAGAGGGACCGCAGCACCGGCAGGCCGGCACCGGTGCCGCAGCACACGTCGAGGCCGCGCGCGAACGGCCCGCGCTCGGCCAGCGCCAGCTGGGTGGCGTCGAGGATGCTTCCGGGCGTACGGAAGGGCGTGTAGTCGAACTTCGGAGCCAGCAGGTCGTAGCCGCGCTCGACCGACGAGAGCGCCTGAACGCACAGCTCGCGCAGCGACGGCCCGTTGGGCGAGAACACCCCACGAGACTACGCGCCGCGACCGCTCAGACGAGCGTGCGACCGCCGTCCACGTCGATCGTGAGGCCGGTCAGCCAGGACGACGCGGACGAGGCGAGGAACAGGACCACCGCGGCGACGTCGGCCGGCAGGCCGAGGCGGCCGAGCGGGTGCAGCGCGGTGACGCGTTCCCGGAACTCGGCCGGCATGACGCGTTCGATCTGTTCCGTGCGTACGGTCGACGGTGCCAGGCAGTTGAGCCGGACGTTCCGCGGCCCGTACTGCGCGGCCGCCTCCGCGGTGAGCCCCGCTGACGTGCGGCGGAAAGCTCTACTGCCATTGTGCGAAACGCGAGCTAGTTGAGGGAAGTGCCGCAATCCGCCACCTGGCACTTCGGGATGCGGCGGGTGGGGGTGTGGCCACGTCTTTACCCAGGTTGCGCCCGGTATGGCCGCGCGATCCTGTCGGCGGGACCCGGAAATTGCGACAAAGCGGCCGCCGCGTCCGGGGGACGCGACGGCCGCCGAGAGTGCTGCCGAATGTGGAGCGTCAGAGCTGTTCGAAGCAGGGCTTGTCGAGGGTGAACGCCTTCGCGGTCGGGCCCTCGAACAGGTCGCGGACCTTCGTCACGCCGGTCGGCGCCGCCGGGTCCACCTTGGAGATCTGGGTCTGCTTGAACGTGCCGCCGGGCCCGCCGGCGAAGTTGCCGGCACCGGTGGGCAGCATGCCCTCGTAGTCGACCGAGCTGAGCTGCTTGACCGCGGCCACCACGCCGGCCCGGGTCAGGTCACCGTTGGCGACCGCCTTCTCGAGGGCGGCCTTCACCGGGTACGACCAGACCCACCCGGAGGTGTAGCCGTCGGACGGGGTCTTGCCGGGCAGCGCGTCCCGCATCGCCTTGTGCCCGGGCGAGTCGGTGCCCCAGGAGCCCCACGGCCCGCTCTGCTCGTACAGCGCGGTCAGTGCCGGGCCCGCCGGGCTCTGCAGCAGCGCCGGGTTCCAGGTCGGGCTGGTGCCGATGAACCGGCCCTTGAAGCCACGGGCCGCCGCGCCGCCGATCACCGCGGCCGCGTCGGCCGGGCCGGTGGTCAGGATGACCACGTCGGGCTGCTGCTGCAGGATCGCCCCGACCGCGCCGGCCTGCTTGTCGGTGCCGGTGTCGGTCTTCACGTCGCTGAACTGGAAGCCCAGCTTCTCTGAGGCGATCTTCGCACCCGCCGCGGCGTCGTCGCCGTAGTCACCGGCCAGGTGCACCGCCATGACCTTCTTGGGCTTGTAGGTCTCGTTGGCGTAGTCGAGCGCGTTCATCGACTCGACGCAGTAGTTGGCACCGGACTCGATGATCACGTCCTCGAACGCGTACGCCGAGGTCCACGCCGCCGGCGAGCCGACCACGTTGCTGGTCTTCATGTCGGGCAGGATCGCCGCCGTCGTGGGCGAGCCCAGCGTCTGCGCCAGCGCCAGGATGTTGGGCTTGATCTCCTGGTACACCTGGTTGGTCACCTGCGGGTTGTACTTGTTGTCCCGGACGTATTTGGTGACGTCGACCTCGTAGTCGCCGATGCCGCCGTTCGTGTTGACGCGCTTCCAGAACGCCTTCTGCGCGTCGGTGATCGGCACCGCGAGCGCCCGGAACGGGCCCTCGGTCAGGTCGGAGATGATCCCGAGATAGATGCAGCCCTTGTCTTTGTTGACGGCCTCGGGGCAAGGCTCGGCCGTCACACCGACGTCGGTCTTGACGCCGGACTCACCGGTCTCCGTGTCGCTTCCGCGGCAACCGCCGAGGGCGACCGCGAGGAGAACGACCGCGGCACCGGATGCCAGTCGCTTCATGCGCACCTCTTAGTAGGAGAAGGGCCAGGACTTCCAGTAGTTGCGCGCGCGGACCCACAGGCCGAAGAGCCCGCGTGGTTCGAAAATCAGGAAAACGATGATCAGGACGCCGTAGAGGATCGACTCGACCTGCAACACATTGGGCACCTCGTTGGCGTCGGTGCTGATGAACGGAAGGAAGGTCTGCAGCTCACGGATGATCCGTGGCAGCAGGGTGATGAAGAACGCCCCGGCGATCGCACCGGAGATGGTGCCGGCGCCGCCGATCAACACCATCGCGATGTACTGGACCGACAGCAGCAGGCTGAACGAGCTGGGCTCGATGAACCCCGTCACGGTGAACAGCAGCGCGCCCGCGCAGCCGGCGTAGAAGGACGAGACCGCGAACGCGATCGTCTTGTAGCGGGCCAGGTTGACGCCGATCACGCCGGCGGCGATGTCGCGGTCGCGGATCGCCGTGAACGCCCGGCCGACCCGCGAGCGGGCCAGGTTGCGGGCGGCCAGCGCGAACACCAGCAGCAGCCCGGCCATCAGCCAGAACAGCTTCTGGTCGCGGGTGGCCGAGGCCGTGGTGGTGCTCAGCGACCAGCCGAACACCTCCAGGGTCGGCGCGGGCCGGCCGACGCCGACGCCGCCGGTCACGCTCGACCACTCGTTGAAGATGTGCTGACCGATGAAGACCAGGCCGAGCGTGACGATGGCCAGGTAGAGGCCGCGCAGGCGGGTGGCCAGCGGCGCGACGATGACGCCGAACAGCCCGGCGACCAGGCCCGCGGCGGGCAGCCAGACGAGCAGGTTGGTGACACCGAGGCCGACGGTGCGGCCGTCGGGGTCACCGCTGATCACGGAGGCGGTGTACGCGCCGATGCCGAGGAAGAACGCGTGCCCGAGCGACACCTGGCCGGCGTACCCGGTGACCAGGCCGAGCCCGATCGCGCCGATCGCGGCGATGCAGCACGTCGCGAGCAGCTGCAGCTCGGCGTCGGCGAGCACGAACGGCAGCAGGGCGGTCACCGCGAGCAGCACGCCGAACGCCACCTTGCGGGTGGTCGTCGGGAACAGGCTCATCTCGCGGGGGTACGAGGTGAACAGCAGCGGCCTTCCGCGCGGGGCCTTGGTGGCGACCGTCATACCCGCTCGACCTCCCGGGTGCCGAACAGCCCGTAGGGGCGGACGAGCAGGACCAACAGCATCAGCACGTACGGCGTGATCACCGAGACGTTGCCGCCGAGCCAGGGCGTGTGGTTCTGGTAGGTGGCGACCAGCTCCTGCGCGACGCCGACGGCGAGCCCGCCGACCACCGCGCCCGGCAGCGAGTCGAGCCCGCCGAGGATGATCACCGGCAGCGCGACCAGCGCGGTGAGCCAGAGCGTGCCGTCGAAGCTGCCGCCCGCGGCCGCGAACGTGCCGCCGACCGCGGCCAGCGCGCCGGCCAGCGCCCAGCTCAGGGCGAACACCGCGCCGACGGAGACGCCCTGCGCCAGCGCGGCCTCCTGGTCGTCCGCCGCGGCCCGCATCGCGAGGCCCATCCGGGAGAACCGGAAGAACACGAACAGCGCGGCCACGAGCACCGCCGCGCAGAGGAAGGCGGCGATGTGCCGGTGCTCGATGTGGACGTTGCCGATCACCAGGGTGGACAGTCCCCAGGGGTCGTGCACGTTGCGCACGTCGAGACCGATGAAGATGTTGACCACGACCCGGATGGCGACGTCGACGCCGAGCGTGATGATCGCGACGACGAACGCCGGGCGGCCCACCATCGGGCGCACCGCGCCGCGCTCGATCCCGAGCCCGAGCAGCGCGGTGAGCAGGGCGGCCACGGGCAGCGCGGCCCAGAAGCCGATCGGGCCGGCGAGGTGGCTGACCAGCACGACACCGGCGAGCATCAGGGCGGGCTGGGCGAAGCTGATCACCCGGGTCGCCTTGTAGATGATCACGAACCCGAGCGCGAGCAGCGCGTACACGCTCCCGACCCCGAGCCCCCGGACAAAGCCCTCGACGAAAGCCGTCATGCCGCGGCCTTCGCCTTGTAGATGTCGTCGACCAGGTCGCCGAAGAGGTCGGCCACCGCCGAGCGGCGGACCTTCTGGGTCGCGGTCAGCTCGCCGTCCTCGTGGTCGAGCTCCTTGGGCAGCATGCGGAACTCGCGCACCTGCTCGACCGGGGCGTGCCGGCGGTTGACGTCGTCGACCACCGACTGCACCAGCGCGCGCACCTCGTTCTTGTGCGACAGGTCGCGGTAGGTGGTGTAGCCGATCCCGCGGCGCTGGGCCCACTCGCCGACGGTGTCCCACTCGATGCCGATCAGCGCGGCCAGGAACGGCTTGCGGTCGCCGAGCAGGATCGCCTCCTTGATGTACGGCGACGCCTTGAGCGCGTTCTCGATCTCGCTGGGCGCGATGTTCTTGCCGCCCGCCGTGATCATGATGTCCTTGGCCCGGTCGGTGATCCGCAGATGCGAGTCGCCTTCCCACTCCCCGATGTCGCCGGTCCGCAGCCAGCCGTCGTCCGTCTTGGCCCGCGCGGTCGCCGCCGGGTCGTTGAAGTAGCCGACGAACACGCCCGGGTGCCGCAGCTGGATCTCGCCGGTGGCCGGGTCGAGCCGCAGCTCGGTGTCGTCCTCGGGCTCGCCGACCGTGCCGAGCCGGATCCGCCTGGGCCGGTTGCCGGTCGCGATCGCCGAGCTCTCGGTCATGCCGTAGACCTCGTACATCGGCACCCCGATGCCCATGAAGAAGCGCAGCACGTCGGGCGCGATCGGCGCGGCACCGGAGGCGGCGAACCGGACCCGGCCGATGCCGACCCGCTCGCGCAGGGCGCGATAGAAGAAGAGCCAACCGGCCGCGTACGCCAGGCGGGTGCCGAAGGTGTGCACCCCGCCGGTGCGCACGAGCGTCGCGCCGATCCGATCGGCCACCCGCAGCCAGAGCCGGGCGTTGAGCCGCTTGACCGGTGACGCGTTGGCGAGCTTGATCTGCACCGTGGCCAGCATCTTCTCCCAGATGCGCGGCACACCGAACAGGATCGTCGGCTGCACCTCGCGCAGGTTGGCCTGCACGGTGGCGATCGACTCGGCGAAGTTGACCTGGATGCCGGCGCCGGCGTTGAACCAGATCGTGAAGATCCGCTCGGCGACGTGGCACAGCGGCAGGTAGGACACCAGCAGGTCGCGCGGCCCGGGTGGCGCACCGGCGAAACCGCGGCCGGCGCTGATCGTGCGCACCGCGAAGTCCACGTTGGCCACCGACAGCATCGCGCCCTTGGGCGGGCCGGTCGTCCCCGACGTGTAGATGAGCGTGGCGATGTCGTCGAGCGTCGTGGTGGCCATCAGGTCGGCGACCGCCTCGGCGTGCGCGGCCCGGTGCTCCCGGCCCAGCGCCAGCAGGTCGTCCCAGCCGAGCAGCGCCGGGTGGTCGTAGCGGTGCCGGATGCCGCGCGGCTCGAGATAGACGACCCGCTGCAGGTCGGGGCACTCGCCGATCACCTCGAGCGCCTTGTCGACCTGCTCCTGGTCCTCGGCGACCAGCACCTTCGCGCCCGAGTGCGACAGCAGGTAGCCGACCTCCGCCGCCGGGTTCGTCGGATAGAGGCCGACCGTGGTCGCCCGCACGGCGACCGTGGCGACGTCGGTGAACAGCCACTCGGGGCGGTTGTCGGCGTGCACCGCGACCCGGTCGCCGGGCTGGACGCCGAGCGCGAGCAGCCCGTGCGCGACGGTCAGCGCGTGGTCCCAGTAGTCGGACCAGGTGTACTGCCGCCAGATGCCGTGGTGCTTCTCGCGCATCGCGACGCCGTGCGGCGTCTCCGCGGCCCGGTCGCGGATCCGGGACGCGATCGTGGTCACCGTCTCGGTGCGGGTCGGTGTCGACAGCGTCACGCCCGTTCCACCTCCCCAAGGTAGGCGCGGATCACGTCGGGGTCGTGCTGGATCTCGGCGGGGACGCCGGTCGCCACGGGGTGGCCGAAGTCGACGACCATCACCCGGTCGGCCAGGTCCATCACCAGGCCCATGTCGTGCTCGACCAGCAGGATCGGGATGTCCAGCTCGTCGCGGATGTCGAGGATGTAGCGGGCCATGTCCTCGGTCTCCTCGACGTTCATGCCGCCGACCGGCTCGTCGAGGAGGAGCAGCTTGGGCTCCATGGCCAAGGCCCGGCCGAGCTCGACCCGCTTCTGCACGCCGTAGGGCAGCAGGCCGACCGGCAGCCGGCGCCACTGCTCGAGCTCGAGGAAGTCGATGATGTCCTCGACCCGCGCGCGCGCCGCGACCTCGGCCCGCCGGGCCTTGCCGAGCCAGGCGAGGGCGGCGAGCGTCCCGTACCCGATGTGGTGGTGTCGGCCGAGCATCAGGTTGTCGAGGACGGTGAGGTTCGCGAACAGCTCGACGTTCTGGAAGGTGCGGGCCATGCCGCGGGCGGCGATCTGGTGCGGGCGGCGGCCGATCAGGTCCGCGCCGTCGAAGAGGACCCGGCCCCGCTGCGGGCGGTAGACGCCGGAGAGCACATTGAAGATCGAGGTCTTGCCGGCGCCGTTCGGCCCGATGATCGCGAACAGCTCGCGCTCGCCGACCGTGAAGCTGATGCCGTCGATCGCCTTCACCCCGGCGAAGCTGAGGTGCACATCCTCGAAAACAAGTATGTCGTCGCTCACCCCGCCGCCTCCCTTCGGTCGGCGGAGCGCGAGCGAGAGTCACTGAGCCGGCCGCGCTCGCTCATGACAACCACCGCTTGCGGCGCTTGTAGTGCTTGACGTCGCGGAACGAGCGGCGGGCGGCACCGGTGTCGGCGGCGCCGAGGCCGAGGTAGAACTCGCGGACGTCGTCGTCGGCGAGCAGCCGGTCGGCGGGCTTGTCGAGGACGACCTTGCCCGTCTCCAGGACGTAGCCGTGGCTCGCGATGGACAGCGCCATCGCCGCGTTCTGCTCGACCAGCAGCACGGCCGTGCCCGACTTGTTGATCTCGACGATGATCTCGCGGACCTGGTCGACCAGGCGGGGTGCGAGGCCGAGGCTCGGCTCGTCGAGCAGGAGGTAGCGAGGTTTCGCCATCAGCGCCCGCCCCATCGCGAGCATCTGCTGTTCACCTCCGGACAGGTAACCGGCCAGCTTCCGGCGGCGGTCCTTGAGCACCGGGAACAGGCCGTAGACGTGGTCGAGCCGCTCGCTGACGGCACCCGCGTTGGTGTGGCCGCCGACGCGCAGGTTGTCCTCGACGGTCAGCTCGCCGAAGATCCGGCGGCCCTCCATCACCTGGCTGATCCCCCGGCGCACGACGGCCGCAGGCCGCAGGCCGTGGATCGGGTCGCCGTCGAGGGTGACCGAGCCCTTCGTCACCGCACCGTCGTGCACGTCGAGGAGGCCGGTCAGGGCACGCAGCAGGGTCGTCTTGCCCGCGCCGTTGGCGCCGAGCAGGGCGACGACGGCGCCGCTCGGGAGGTCGAGCGAGACACCGCGTAACACGAGCATCACGTCGTCGTAGACGACCTCGAGATTTCGGACTTGCAGCACCGGGGGCGCCCCACTTTATGCGTGAGAATGCGAACGAGTGTGGTGTGGGTCACAAGGTGAAACACATTTAACTACGTAGTAACCAGCCGTCGCTAGAGCCGGGCCCAAGATTTTTGCACTGCCAATGAAATTTCTTTGGCCGCAGGTGTGAGCTGTCCTGCTTTTGGCGTGGATCATTCAGCCGATAAGGGGCGGTTCCCCCTGTTGCGCTTTGTGCCGGTGGGGTCCGGGGTTACGGTGAGGCCGCCGGTGTGGTCACCAAGCCCATCCCCCCGGGTGGCACCCCGCCGGTGCCGCCGAATCGCCGGCCCGCACCCCGCCCGCTCCCAGACGGGCGCCGCATGACGACTCCGGGCCATCAACGCGAATCGGGGACCCAACCGAAGCACTGGGGTGAATCCGCGTGGTTGCACGCGGAGGGGCGTTCTTCCCGTCCCAACCCGTCAGCTAACCCGGTAGGCGGCCGCGGAAGAAGGGTCTGCACTTGTCGTCAGCACGGATGTCGCTGCGTGCGCTCGTGCTGGTCGCCATGGCGGTCGCCGTTGCCGTGCCCGCGGGCGCGGCGTCGGCCGAACCGTCGGCCAGCGAGCTCACCACGAAGATCAACAAGTCGTCTGCCGAGCTGGAGAAGGTCGTCGAGGCCTACAACAAGCTCAACGAGGAGACGAAGGCAACGAAGGCACAGGCGGGCAAGGTGGCAACGCGCCTCGCTCCGCTGCAACAGCAGCTCGACGATGCACAGGCCGACGTCGGTGACATCGCCGTCGCCGCCTACCAGACCGGGCGTCTCGGCACCGCCGGCGCCCTGCTGGGCGACAGCGGCGGGTTGCTCGACCGGATGTCGGCGCTCGACGCGCTGGCCCGGGAACGCCAGACGCAGATCGACGCGTTCGAGGACACCCGGGAACAGCTGACCGCCGATCAGCAGCGCCTGGCCACCGCGCGGGCCCAGCAGGACGCGCAGGCCAAGGAGCTGCAGGCCCGCAAGAAGAAGATCGAGGCCGACCTCGACAAGTTGTACGACCTGCGCAAGCAGGCATACGGCTCGGCGACCTCGAGCGGGTCCTCCTACAGCGGGAAGATCCCGTCGGTGTCCGGCCAGGCGGGTGTGGCGGTCCGGTACGCGTACAACGCGATCGGCACGCCGTACGTCTGGGCGGCCGAAGGTCCGAACGGCTACGACTGCTCGGGTCTGACGCTGGCGGCCTGGCGCGCGGCGGGCAAGTCGCTGCCGCACAACGCGGCGATGCAGTGGGACAAGGTCGCGCACATCTCCCGCAGCCAGTTGGCCGCGGGCGACCTCGTCTTCTACAGCGGCCTCGGCCACGTGGCCCTGTACGTCGGCGGCAACCAGGTGATCCACGCGCCCACAGCGGGCGAGTCGGTGAAGCTGGCCTCGGTCGACATGATGACGCCGTACGGCTACGGCCGGGTGCGCTGAGTCTGTCCGGAACCCCGGCGGCACGCTCCGGTTCGGAGCGCACCGCCGGGGTTCCGGCGTGTCCGGCAGCCGTAAGCGTGGTGCCGCGCCCGGCGCGTAACCGGCGGGCTTCGCTGGTCGTTGCGGGATCGACCGGCCGGGGCGGGGACGGGGGCGCCCGGCGGCAGCGATCGCGAGGAGGCGACCGTGCTCGACGACATGCGGACCACGCAGGACAACGACAGTGCTGACAAGACCCGGCGGACCAGGCGGACCGCGCTGGTGATCGGTGGCGGGGCCGCGCTCATGCTCGTCGCCCTCGGCGTGGCGGCCGTCGCGCTGGCACCCGGCGGCAGCGAGCCGGCCGGCCCGCCGGCGGACCTCCTCCAGCAGTCACAACGCGTCTGCGACGCCGACGGTCAAGGAACCAAGGTGCAGGACAACGGCGCGACGCTCGTCGTCGACAACACCGGCAGCAAGGACCGCACCGGCGTCAGCCTGACCGGCCTCGAGTGCATCCTCGAGGAGTCGCGGGTGCCCGAGGACGTCAAGCAGCGGATGTTCGCCACCCGGACCCGCGACGGGAAGGTCGAGGGCACCTGGCCGGGCTTCCGCGCCTCCTGGACCTATGACCCCGCCCAGGGCCTCGACTTCACCATCACCCGGATCGCCTAGGCGCCCGCGAGCACGGGCGTGCACCACGGCAGGGCGGTCCGGACGGTGTAGGCCCACCAGCCGATGTGCCGCCCGTAGCGGGCGCGTAGCTCCTCGGGCCCGGGCGCCGGCGTGCCGTAGACCTGCTCCGCCGCCAGGCGGAACGGGCGCATCTCCAGCGGGACCTCGTCGGGCCGGCCGAGGGCCCGCAGCAACAGCGCGTCGGCCGTGAAGGGCCCGATGCCGGGCACGGCGAGCAGGGCCGCGCGCGCGTCGCCGTAGGGCGCCGTGCGCAGCCACTGCTCGCCCAACGCACCGACCCCGGCCGCCACCTCACGCACCCGCGCCGCGCGCTGGGCATGGCCCGCGTAACCGCGCAGCGTCGCCTCGTCGAGCGCCGCGACCACCGCGAGCGACGGGAACGCCCGGTAGACCACGTCGTCGACGACCAGCGACGGCCCCAGGTCGGCCGCCATCCGCCGCCGGCGCGCACCGGCGAACCACTGCGTGCTGCGCTGGGTCAGGGTGAAGTGGACGGTCGCCTCGGCCAACGAGGGAAAGCGGACCTGGTGCAACCCGCGGGCGACCCGCATCACCGCCGCCATGCCGGGGTCGGCGTCGGCCGCGGCGTGGAAGCCGCGCAGGTCGTCCCCCAGGCCCAGCCAGTCGGAGGCGGACCGCTCCACGGCGGCCGCCTCGGCAGGCGACAGCGGCGCCGACGCGAACACGGCAAGCCGCGCACCGCCGGACGGATCGGCGGTCACCGACGCCACCACGGCCGCCCCCGCGGCGGCCCTGGCGGGGTCGGGATGGGCGAACGCCCGGCGCACCACGCCGTCGGCGACGCGATGGTCGCCCGCCAGGGGCACGAAGCCCTCCAGCGCCCGCACGGTGCACCCGAAGTCGTAGGGAGGAGCGGCACCCAGCACCGCTCGATGAACCACTGTTGGTGTCATGCCCGACACGCTTCCGCACGGGTACGACAAAAACGGCCGGCGTCCGGAGGACGCCAGCCGTTCTCGACAGAAGTTCCTTACGCGGCCTGCAGGCCCTCCGCCCGGGCCAGCTCACGCAGCCGCCCCAGAGCCTGGATCTCCAGCTGCCGGATCCGCTCCCGGGAGAGCGAGAACCGCGACGCGACCTCGGTCAGCGAGTGCTCGCGACCGTCCTCGAGGCCGTACCGCGCCCGCATGATGCCGGCCGACCGGTCGTCGAGGTGGTTGAGCAGGCTCTCGATGCGCTGCCGCTCGAGCGTCGACAGCACCACGTCCTCCGGGGAGGGCGCGTCGTTGTCGGCCACCAGGTCACCGAGGTTGGTGTCGCCGTCGTCGCCGACCGGGGTGTCCAGGGACACCGTGTCCTGCGACCAGCGAACCAGCTCGTGCACGCGCTCCACCGGCACGCCCAGCGCCGTCGCGATCTGCTCGGGCTCGGGGTCGGAGCCGAGCTCGCGGGTCAGCTGGCGGGCCACGTTGCGCATCCGGTTGACGTCTTCCACCAGGTGCACCGGCAGGCGCACGGTGCGCTCCTGCTGCGCGATCGCCCGGCTGATCGCCTGGCGGATCCACCAGGTGGCGTACGTGGAGAACTTGAAGCCGCGCTCGTAGTCGAACTTCTCGACCGCGCGGACCAGACCGGTGTTGCCTTCCTGGATCAGGTCGAGCATCGGCATGCCGGACCGCACGTAGCGCCGCGCGATCGACACGACGAGCCGCAGGTTGGCGCGGATGAACAGGTCCTTGGCCCGGTCACCCTCGACGACCAGCCGCTCGAGCTCTTCGCGCTCGACACCGGAAGGAATCTTGCCCTCGTCGAGAAGGTACTCAGCGTAGAGACCGGCCTCGATCGACTTGGAGAGCTCCACCTCCCGGGCCGCGTCGAGCAACGGCGTGCGGGAGATCTCGTGCAGGTAGACGCCGACCAGGTCGCGCTCCTCGGCGACCTCGTCCGTGCGCATCACGATGTTGTTCTCCACGTTGCCCACTGTCCCCTCGGTTACCCCAACGTTCTCGTGCTTCACACCGACCTGCCTCTCCCCGGTAACTCGTGAGATGCCTCATCGGTGCTGACACCTACACAACAGTTGAGACGCTCCGGGGATTCCGTCTTGCGAGTCGAAACTGTCACGAATGCCTGAGTAGTTCCTGAGAGTGAGTGTCATATTCACTCTGCTGGCTCTCAGGGTTCTGAGATCGCGCTGCGGGCCGACCCCCGTTGGCTGTCCGCGCGCCGTATTTATCACACCATTTCCGGCTGTTCTTCCGCAGCGACGTAGGCCACTGCTCCGATGGGATTCGCGTCACTGCGTAGTGATACGCACCACAGAGCGCCACGGTTCACGGGAACAACAGCACGTCAGGCGAGCAGCGCAAGCGCGTCCCTCACCTGCTGTTGGGAACGCACGAGGGCGGCGCGGGCTTCCGGGACGGGTGCGCCTGAGACGAGGGACACCAGCGCGGTCTTGAGATCGCCGTCGGCGGCGGTCAGCGCGCGCGTGCAGTCGGCTTCCGGACATCCGGTCGCCTCGACCAGGATCGAGATCATGCGGCCGCGCAGCTTGGCGTTGGTCGCCGACATGTCAATCATGAGGTTCGAGTAGACCCGGCCCAGCCGGATCATCACGGTCGTCGAGAACGCGTGCAGCACCAGTTTCTGCGCGCTGGCCGCCTTCATCCGGGTCGAGCCGGTGACCACCTCGGGGCCGGTGTCGAGCCCGATGAACAGGTCGACGTCGGCCCGGGCGGCCGCGTCCGGGTCGGCCGCGACCAGCGCCGTGCGCGCACCGAGGGCGCCGGCCGCGCGCAACGCGCCGAGCACGTAGGGCGTCCGGCCGGACGCCGCCAGCCCGACCACCAGGTCCATCGGCTGCACGCAGGACCGCGCCTCCGCGGCGCCCGCCGCGACGTCGTCCTCGGCGTCCTCGACCGCGCCCCACATCGCGTCGCGCCCGCCCGCGAGGTGCGGGCAGAACCAGTCGACGGGCGAGCCGTAGGTGGGCGGCAGCTCGGCGGCGTCGACCACGCCGACCCGGCCCGAGGTGCCGGCGCCGAAGTAGTGCACCCGCCGGCCGGCGCGCAGCGCGGTGACCGCGTAGTCGACGGCCACCTCCACAGCGTCCAGCACGGCGGCGACGACGCCCGGCACCGTCTGGTCCGCGTCGTTGATCAGCCGCAGCACCTCGCGCGTCGGCAGCAGGTCGAGGTCGTACGAGGCCGCGTTGCGGCGCTCCGTCGGCGCCACGACGCGGACCACCTCGGGACCGCTCACCCGCGCCGCCGCGCGACCCGGCGGGAACGCACCGCGTCGGCGGTGACCTCCAGCGCCTTTCTGGCCTTGGCCCGGTTGCGGGCCGCGACGCCGACGAAGAGGCAGTCGACGACGGTGAGCTGGGCCAGCCGGCTGGCGGTGGCGCCGGAGCGGTACGTGGTCTCCCGGGCGGCCGTGGTCAGCACGTGGTCGGCCACGTCGGCGATCGGCGAGCGGGGGAAGTTGGTCAGGGCGACCGTGGTCGCACCGCGGGACCGGGCGACCTCGAGCACGTCGAGGACGTCGCCGGTGGTGCCGGTGTGCGAGATGCCCATCGCGACGTCGCCCTTGCCGAGCAGCGCCGCCGAGGTCAGCGAGGAGTGCACGTCGGGCCAGTAGTAGGCCGTGCGGCCGATGCGGTGCAGCTTCTGCTGGAAGTCGGAGGCGACGAAGCCGCTCGCCCCGGCGCCGTAGATCTCGATCCGGCTCGCGCCGTTGAGCGCCTCGACGACCGCCTCGCAGACCTCGGGATCGAGCTGCTGCGCGGTCTCCTCGACCGCGCGGGCGTCGTTGAACGCGATCGTGGCGATGATCTGGGTGAAGTCGGCGCCCGGCGGGATGTCGCCGCCGACCACCCGCGCGTCGAGCGGCTCGACCCGGCGGGCGGCCTCGGCGGCGAGCCGGATCCGCAGCTGGGGGTAGCCTTCGAGGCCGACCGACCGGCAGAACCGGATGACCGTCGCCTCGGAGGTCTCGGCCGCGGTCGCCAGGTCGGTGATGGTCCGCCGGGCCGCGTCGGCAGGGTCGGCCACGACCAGCCGCGCGACCCGTTGCTCAGCCGGAGACAGCGCCGGGAGCAGGCCACTGATCTGGACGATCAGGCCCGGCTCGGGCATCGCAGAAACCTTCGCTGTCTTCGCCACGCATGAAACTTACTTTCACGCGCCGAGCGCCGTCAACTACCCGCCGTCGTGGCGTCAGGCCGACCGGGCGTGCCACTCCCGCAGCACGGACGCCTCGTCCCCGGCGGCCAGCCCGCCGGCCTTGACGTCCTGCGGAAACGCTTCCATCCAGTGCGCCGTACGCCGGGCGGTGTCGGCAATCGGACGGGCCGGCAGACCGGCCTCCACCGAGCGGGTCGTGTCCCTGGTCATGAAGCCGGCGTACTCGGGCAAGGGCAGCCAGAGCGGCACCGCCCGCTCGCCCGACCAGGGCCGCACGTCGTGCTCCACGAGGAACTCCTGGTCGACCCAGGTGAGGGTGGTGCCCTCCGGAGCCAGCGCGGCGCGCAGCTCGCCGAGGAAGCGGGAGCGGGGCATCGGCAGGCCCATTCCGTCGTACGCGCCCGCGAGCCCCGTGCCGCCGGCCAGCAGCAGCCACGCGGCGAGGTCGTCCACGTCGACGAACTGCACGAGGTCGTCCGGCGAGCCCGGCGCCAGCACCTCACCGCCGCGCCGCATCCGCGCCACCCAGTACGGGAACCGGTCGCTGCTGTCCTCGGGCCCGACGATCAGCCCGGCCCGGCAGATGAACGCCCGCTCGGCGCCGATCCCGTCGCGGATCGCGTTCTCGCAGGCCACCTTGCACGGCCCGTACATGTCCATCGCCCCGTCGCGCGGGTTGTCCACATCCGGGGGCGCCGGGTCGTGCAGCTTCGCCGTGTCTGCGCGCTGGCCGGGCGTGGCGTCGTCGGGATAGACGTTGCAGGTCGACACGAACGAGTAGTGGCCCACCCGGCCGGCGAGCGCGGCGGCCGCGTGCCGGGCGTGGCTGGGCCGGGTCGTGACGTCCACCACGGCGTCGAACGTCTCGCCGTCCACTGCGGACAGACCGTCGGGCCGGTCCCGGTCGCCGGTGACGAAGCGCACGCCGTCGACCGCGCCGCCGCTGCTGCCGCGGGCCAGGCAGGTCACGTCGTGTCCGTCGGCCTGTGCGAGCCGGGCCACCGCGCGGCCGAGGAAGACCGTTCCACCGAGTACGAGTAGTCGCATCGCCCGATCATGCGTGGGGCGTGGCGCACGTGAACAGGGGCTTTCACTGAGAGCGGAACCGTTACGGTGAAAGCATGACGGGTCGCACGGTGGTTGTTACGGGTGCACACGGCGGGCTCGGTGGCGCGGTCGTGGACGAGTTCGTCAACACCGGCTGGCGGGTCGTCGCGCCCGTGCGCAGCCCGATGAAGACCAACCGCCCCGAGGTGGTCGAGGTGGCGGCGGACCTCACCGACGCCGCGGCGGTCAAGGCGGCCGTCGACGCCGCGGCCGGCGATCCAGACGCGCCGCTGCGGGCGGTGGTCAACCTGGTCGGTGGGTACGGCGGCGGCACGCTCGTGCACGAGACGCCCGTCGAGGAGGTCGAGCGGCTGCTGGCGATCAACGTGCGGCCCACGTTCCTCGTCACCCAAGCCGGCCTGCCGCACCTGCTGCGCGAGGGCGGCGCGGTGGTCTGCCTGTCCGCCCGCGCCGCGCTGGCGCCGTTCGCCACCGGCAGCGCGTACGCCCTGTCGAAGGCCGCCGTGCTCGCGTTCGCGAACGGCGTGGCGGCGGACTACAAGAACCGCGGCGTGCGCTGCAACACGATCCTGCCGAGCGTCATCGACACCCCGCAGAACCGGCGTGAGCAGCCCGACGCCGACTTCAGCCGGTGGGTGCCGCCCGCCGAGATCGCCGCGGTGATCAGGTTCCTGGCGAGCGACGAGTCGGCGCCGACGAGCGGTGCGGCGATTCCGGTGTACGGGCGGGCGTGACCGGGCCCGCCGGGTCCAGGTCCGGCGGCAGGTGCAGCGGCGGCAGCCAGGGCTGGAGCGCGGCCAGCACGGCCGTGGTCACCTCGTCGGGTGCGCCGCCGGCGTCGACCAGCACGAACCCGGGCGACTCCGGCAGCGACCGGAAGGCCGCGTCCGCCGTCACGAGGTATTCGATGCTCTCGTTGTCGGTGCCACGGGCCTCGATCCGGCGGTACGCCTCCCGCGGGTCGATGGCCAGCAGCACGGTCACGTCCGGCGCGGCGAACAGCCCGTAGGCCAGTCGGGCGAACCGCTCGCCCCGGCCGCCGGCGTGCGCGCGGATGCTCACGTACTGGTCCACCGCGTGCCGGTCCATCACGGCGAGGTCGCGGGCGAACCGCGAGCGCAGGTGGGTGCGGGCGATCGCCAGCCAGCGCAGCACCGACTCGACCAGCAGCATGCCGCGCCGGCCGAACAGCGCCGGCCCGTCGGCCAGGCCGAACCGGCGGGCGAAGTGGCCGAACCAGGCCCGCCCGCCGGCGTTCTGCCGGTAGGTGGCCGGCACGCCGGCGTCGGACAGGACCGCCGCCAGCCGGTTGGCCTGGGTGGTTTTGCCCGACCCGTCGATGCCCACCAGCGCGACCGTGCGCAGCCGCTCACCCGCCATGCCGGACAACGGTAGCGGTCGCGCGCACGCGGGCGCGAACTAACGGGATGAACCGGTCTTAATCACCCTCGTTACAGGTGTGAGGCCCTGGACCCTCGGGTACGGGGATGGTTCCTGACATGACGGGAGAGGCGATATGGCATCGCACGGGGACGATTCGCTGCTGCTGACCCTCAAGCGGGTCGCCGCCGTCCTCAAACAGTCGGAGATACCGTTCGCGCTCGCCGGGAGCTTCGCCGTGTACGCGCACGGCGGGCACTCCAGCGACCACGACGTCGATTTCCTGATCAAGGAGGAGGACGCCGAACGGGCCCTGGCGGCGCTGGTCGAGGCCGGCTTCACCGCCGAGCGGCCGCCGGAGGACTGGCTCGTCAAGGTCTACGACGAGGAAGGTCACCTGGTCGACCTGATCCACCGGCCGATCGAGAGCCCCGTGACCGACGAGACGTTCGGCGACACGGTGACCCGCACGGTCGACGCGATCCAGATGCCGGTGCTCTCCGCCACCGGCCTGATGGTGCACAAGCTGCTCAGCTTCTCCCAGCACTACTGCGACTTCGCCCGCGGCCTGCCGTTGGCCCGCTCCTTGCGCGAGCAGATCGACTGGGACCGCGTGCGCAAGGAGACCGCCCAGTCGCCGTACGCGGAGGCGTTCCTGGTGTTGCTGGACCGCCTCGACGTCGTGGCCTACCCCGGTTACCGGAGGGACTCATGAACGACTACACGGAGGCCGAGGTGCAGCGCGCCCTGGCCGAGGATCTCGGCGTGGCGGAGCAGGGCATCACCGTCGTCCGGTCCGAGGCCGGCCTGGTGCTCTGCGGCGACGTGGAGAGCCCGCACCGCCGGGACGAGATCGTGCGCCTGGTGCACGAACAGTTCCCGGGCATCGAGATCGCGGCCGACATCGGGGTGACCCGGGCGGCCGCGCCGACCGAGGCGGAGGAGCTCGCGTGATCAGGATCGCTGCCGTCGGCGACGTGCACATCGACCGCGACGTGCTGGGCCGGTTCCGGCCCGCGCTGGAGGAGCTGCCCGAGCGGGCCGACGTCCTGCTGCTCGCCGGCGACCTGACCCGGCACGGCACCGAGGCGGAGGCCAAGTGCGTGGCCACGGAGTTCGGCGGGCTCGGCGTGCCCGTGATCGCCGTGCTCGGCAACCACGACCACCACTGCGACGAGGTGCCGGGCGTGCTGTCCGTGCTCACCGACGCCGGCATCACGGTGCTCGAGGGCGACAGCACGGTGGTCGACGTCGACGGGGTGCGGCTCGGTGTCGCCGGGGTCAAGGGCTTCGGCGGTGGCTTCGCCGGCCGGTGCGCCAGCGAGTTCGGCGAGCCGGAGATGAAGGCGTTCGTCCGCACCACGGGCACCGTCGCCGAGCGGCTCGGCGCCGCCCTGCCGCGATCATGCCGGTCCACCTGTACAGCCACCCGGCCGCGATGGACCAGATCATGGAGATCGCGCAGCGGCACGGCCTCGCCGTCGTCGAGGA
>NZ_JBFAIU010000119.1:0-20737 GCF_040654855.1 Asanoa sp. NPDC050611 | reverse complement strand
CTTCGCCACCGCGGGCCCACCCGCGACCGGCGCAGCCACCTTCGCCACCGCGGGCGCGTCCCGGGCGCGGCGCGTCGGCCACCACAGGCCCGTCCTCGGCCAAATCCCGCGGCGCACGCGCCGCCTGCTAACCGTCGAGGTCGCCGGCCAGGTCTTGCGGTGCCCGCATGCGCCACGCGTCGACGACCAGCTCGCGCAGGCGAGCTGCGTCGACCTGCTCGAGGCGCAGCATGACCAACGGCAGGCCGTCGTAGGCCGGTGTCGTGAAGAACCTCGCCGGCTCGCCCAGCAGCAGCGCCTGTTTCTCTGCCTCGTCGCCTACGTAGAGGACCGCGATGTCTGTGCGGATCACGCGGCGTTCGCCCGGGCGGCGTTCCGGGTAGGACCAGACGAAGCCCTTGTCGCCCACCCGGAAGTCGAAGCCGTCGCTCTCGATCTCGACCACGTGCGGCAACGCGAGCGCCAGGGCCCGGACGTCGTCGGCGTCAGCCATCGTGGGCGGGGTCAGGTCGCATATGGACAGCCTATTGGCCCTCCCCTGCCTTCCACGTCTCGTGGGCCGCGCGGACCCGGTCCCAGAGTGCCGCGCGCTCCGCGGCGGTCACGTCGTCGATGCCGATGTTGAACAGGCCCGTGAGCATGCCCCACCACTCCTCCTGGTTGGTGACCTCGCGCTTGGCCTGGCCCGTCGACGTGACCGTGGTCAGGGTCAGGCCGCGCAAGACGTCGGCACCCGCCGCGTGCCGGCGCTGGGCCGTCAGCGTCCGCACGAAACCCGACGTCGGTGAGGTGGACAGCTCCGCGTGCATCGCGGCGAAGTCGGTTGGCACGGCCTCTTTCGCCCGGAAGTCCATGCCCTCGAAGCCGCCGATCGGTGCGTGGGTCAGCCGCCAGCCGTCGGACTCGACCGATGAGCGGTCCAGGTGAAACTGGTAAGGGCCCTGGCGGAACGGGCCCGGGGCCAGCGGCACCGGGGCGTGCAGCCCGTCGCCCAGGCCCACGTCGGTGAACCAGACGCCGGCCGGGCACTCGGGCGTGGGTAGGCCGTGCACCGTCAGCACCAGGTGGTTGCCGTTGGCGCCGACCGGCTCGGGGACGCCGCGGCCCTGGACGCCGCCCACGTGCCAGCGCACGTCGTAGCCCAACGCTGACAGCAGGGCCGACAGCGCGCCGTTGACGTGGTAGCAGTAGCCGCCCCGGCCCAGTCGGGCGACGCGGTCGGCGGACTCGAGCGGGTCGACGGTGGTGGTGCGGCCGAGGTGGATGTCGAAGGTGGTGTAGGCGATGCGCTCGGCGTGGGCGCGGTGCAGGGCGGCCAGGGCGGGTGCGCTGGGCGGCTCGGCGCGCAGCCCGAGACGGCTGAGGTAGGCGGGGACGTCGACCATGCGGAGACCGTACAGCCGGGGTGTGACGGTTTTTCGGCCTTGCGTGGGGTAACCGCTGTTGATGAAGGGCCGGCTTGCGGCGGCGCTCGGCGGGCCGGTCCGGGCGCGCGTGATCATCCTGCTGGCGGTGGTCCTCGCGCTCAACTCGGCCGACAGCGGGACCATCGGTGCCGTCGCCGCGCCGCTCGAGGCCGACCTCGGCATCTCGCACGCCCAGCTCGGTCTCTTCGCCACCGTCTCCTCCGGGGTCGGGGCGGTGGCCGCGCCGATCGCGGGCGTGCTCGCCGACCGGACCGCCCGGGTGCGGCTGCTCGCGATAACCATCGCCGTCTGGGGCGCGTCGATGGTGGTCGGCGGGCTGGCGCCGGACTATCTCTGGCTGTTGCTGTCCCGGATCACGCTGGGCGCCGCGGTGGCCGCCGCCGGCCCGATCGTCGCGTCGCTGATCGGCGACCTGTTCGCGCCGGGAGAACGGGCCAAGATCTACGGCTGGGTGCTCACCGGTGAGCTGGTCGGCGCCGGCCTGGCCCTGGTGGTCGGCGGCGACGTGGCCGCCTGGCTCACCTGGCGGGCCCCGTTCCTCGGCCTCGCGGTGATCAGCCTCGCGCTGGCGGCGACGCTGTGGCGGCTGATGCCCGAACCCCGCCGCGGCGGGGCGAGCCGCCTGCCACCCGCCGGCGGCCTGAGACGGCGCACCGGCACCGACCCCGCGCGCGCCACGATCCTGCACGAGGGCGTGCCACCGGACCGCGACCGGGTGCTGCGCGACGACCCGGACAAGATGACCTTCTGGCAGGCGGCGCGGTACGTGCTGGCCATCCGCACCAACCGCACCCTGATCGTCGCGACCGCGGTGGGCTACTTCTTCTTCGCGGGCCTGCGCACGTTCGCACTGCTGTTCGCCCTGGACAACTACAACCTGTCACAGGGCGTGGTCAGCCTGGTGATCATCCCGATCGGCCTGGGCGCGGTCATAGGCACGCTGTTCGGCGGCCGGCTGACGGACCGCCTGGTACGGCACCGCCACACGAAGGCCCGCGTGACGGTGCCGGCGTACGCGTACTCGGCGGCCGCCGTGCTCTTCCTCCCAGGCCTGGTCGTCGGGCAGGTCTGGCTCTCGCTGATCTTCTTCACCCTGGGCGCCTGCTGCCTGGCCGCCGCGAACCCACCCCTGGGCGCGGCCCGCCTGGACATCGTCCCGGCGTCGCTGTGGGGCCGCGCGGAGAGCGTGCGCACGGTCCTGCAACTGGCGGCGGAGGCGGCGGGCCCGATCGCCTTCGGCTTCGTCGCGGACGAGTTCGGCGGCGTGGCCGGCCGCGGCTCGGGCCTGCGCGACGCGTTCCTGGTCATGCTGGTGCCACTGCTGCTCAACGGCCTCCTGCTCTTGCGCGCCCGCCGCACCTACCGCACGGACGTGGCCACCGCCGCCGCGGCCCGCCCGGCGGCCGAGCCGGTCAGCGACCGAGCCTGACGGCCGGGGAAACCTGGGCGTCACTGCGCGGTTCGGACCCACACCGTGTTGATGGACCACCTGAAGTTCGACTTGCTGTTGATTTCCATGTCGTTGGTGACCGAACCGTCGCTGCTGCGTGTGCCGGCGCGGATGTGCACGGTCTGGCCCTGCTGCACCGGGCCGTTGCTGAACAGCCGCGCCGTGAAGTTGCCGCCCTGGGCGAGGAACTCGCGGGCGACGACCACGGTCGAGTCGGTCCGCCAGTTGAACCGGGACATCAACGCGAATGACGGCGCCGTGACGTTGGGGTGCAGGACGTGGGCCATCAGGAAGTTCTCCTGCGTCGTCGACGAATCCGAGACGCCCCACTCGTCTTCCACGCGCAGGTCGTGCCGGCCGATGCCGCACCGTGCCTCGATGAAGATCTCGAGCACGCCCGTCGCGGTGGCCCGGTAGTTGAACCCGATCTGGGCGTCCGCGACGGCCCAGCCGTTGTCGAAGTCGTCCGCATCGTTGTTGTCCAGCATGATCTGGTGAGCGACCAGACCGGCGAACCGGTCGATGTCGACGGTCCGCGAGACGCGGAAGCCCCCGAGGTTGTGCGGATCGAAGCCATGCTGGAACGCCGGGTACGGCGGACGGAACGGCGTCCACGCGAGCGGCGCGTCGGTCGCCGGCTCCTGCGCGGTCGTCGGTCCCTGCGCGTCGTGCAGCCACGCCGCATGTCCGCTGTCGCCCTCGGTGCGGGGGGTCGCCTCCTGCACCGCCGCCTTGGTCTCGGCGACGATGCGCCGCAGTTGCGCCTCGTCGACGTTCAGGCTGTCGAAGTAGGCCTGGACGTTCTTACGGCGCTGTTGGTTGAGCGCGTCGTAGTCGGCATTGAGCCCGTTGGGCGGTTGGAGCAGGTCGCGGAACCTGGTGCGCTCGCCGCGCATCCGCCGCCGCAGCGACAGCCAGTTCTCCTCGCCGAGCAGCTCGGTGATGCGCCGGTTGCCACGCTCGACGATCTCCGTGACCCTGTCGCAGCGCGCTTCGGCGGTGGTGCGCTGCCGACGGTCGTAGTCCTCGGCGACCTCCGCCGCCATTCGGCGGTCCGCTTCCGCGATGTCAGGGTCGAACGGCATGTGGTACTGGCTGAAGTATTGCCCCGTTGACATCAATCCCCCTGATGGCGCCAAGGGTCGTCGGCTGACGCCGAGCCCTGCGGCTGAACGTAGCAAGCTCCTGATCAAGTACGGGCGGGATCCGAATTTCCCACCCGACCGGCCTCATCGAGTCGGTGACAACGTTCGGCGACGGTGCTGCGTGGTGGCAGGTGTGAGGATGGACAGCGACCCGGTGGTCGCCCCGCGCGGCGTCGCGTCGGCGGGCGCGCGCGACCAGGAGTTCGTGGAGTTCGTCGGCGCGTCCGGGCGCTACCTGCTGCGCACCGCCCTGCTGCTGTGCGGCGATCGCGCGCGGGCCGAGGAGCTGGTCCAGGCGACCTACGAGCGCACCTACCGCTCCTGGCGGGTGGCGCGGGCCGGCGACCCGCGGGCCTATGCCCGGCGGGTGCTGGTCAACTTGCGCATCGACGGGTGGCGGCGGACGCGGCGCGAGGTCCTGGTCGAGCCCGGCGCGCTGCCCGATCCCGCCAGGCCCGACCACGCCGGCGACGTCGTCGCCCGAAGCGCCGTGGTCCAGGCCCTGGCCCGCCTGCCGCTGGCGCAGCGGCGGGTCGTGATCCTCCGGCACCTGCTCGACCTGACCGAGACCGAGGTCGCCCACGAACTCGAGATCTCGGTCGGCACCGTCAAGTCCCACCACGCCCGCGGTATCGCGCGGCTGCGCGAGATTTTCGCCGAAGGGGAAGGGGATCCGCGATGAGCGTCCAGATCGACGACGACGACGTCGTCGCCCGCCTGCGGGCCGGCGACCCCGGCTATCCGGCGAGCGGTCCCGACGCCCGGCGCACGCTCGCTGCCGCCCGGCGGGCGCTGCGTCGCCGCCGGGGCCGGCAGGTGGTCGGGATCGTGGCCGCCCTCCTCGTCGGGCTCGCCGCCGCCGGCCAGGTCCGGTTGCCCGGCACCGGCGGCGGCACCGGGTACGACACCGCCGCGCGCCCCGACCAGGGTGACCCGCCGGTCTACCCGCACGCGCGGATGCTCGACGACGTCGCGAGACTGGCACCCCACGTGCTGCCCGTGGCCGACGATCTGGGCCTGACCCTCTACATCGACGATTCCGGACCCGGGTGCCGCGTGTTCACCTGGTCGCAGGGGGCGTTCCGGGACCGCGACGCGGACTGCGCGAATGCCGGCGATCCCGAGCCACCGTTCGACGCCGCGAGCGACGCCGCGTTCGGCCGGGTGACCACGGCGATCGGGCGGTCCGGCGTCGACGTCGACCGGATCGAGAAGGGTGGCTGGGGCCCCGGCACGTCGTTCCACCTCCGCGACAGCTCCTGGCAGTGGAACTGGTACTACTCCTACGTCCCCAACACGCCGGCCGACGCCCCGCCCGAGGTGCGGACGGACACGAACCTCGGCCCGAGGCGGCAGGTGCACGTCACCGGCGACTGGTGGTTCACCGTGGAACCCGACGACTGAGCGCGACCGCCTCGCCCAGCCGGTCCAGGGCCGTCGCGAACTCGTCGGGCGGCAGGTGGCCGAAGCCGAGGCGGAAGACCCGGTCCGACTCGAAGAACCAGGATCCACGGGCCACCCGGACGTCCAACGCCGGCAGCGCCGCGTAGAAACGGGACTCGTCGACGGACAGCCGGACGCAGCACAATGCGCCGGCGTCCGGGGCCAGCAGCTCCACCTCCGGCGTCGCCGCGGCCCACGACTTCAGGGTCGACAGCCCCGCCGAGAGGGCCGCGCGCCGCTCGCCCAGGACCCGCGAGCGTTGGCTCAGCACCTCAGCCGCGAGCAGCTCGTCCACCCCCGAGCCCGTGATCAGCGTGGTGAACTTGGCCAGGCGCAGGCGCTCGTACAAACTCGGCGAGGTCGCCGTCAGCCAGCCCACCCGCAGGCCCGGCGCGCCGTACGCCTTCGACAGCGACGAGCACGTCACCACCGACGGGCCCAGCGCCGCGGCGGACGCCGGCACCACGCCGTCGTACGCGGCGTCGCGGTACGTCTCGTCGACCAGGATCACCGCGTCCGGGGCCACCGACGACACCGCGGCCACGAGGCGGGCCAGGTCGGCGGCGGCGAAGCGTACACCCGACGGATTCTGGGGTGACGCCAGCGAGACCAGCCGCGTCGACGGGCGGACGGTGGCCAGGACCGCGTCGACGTCCAGCCGGTAACCCGCCGTGAACGACAGCGGCACCCGCGTCACCGACGCACCCAGCGCCGTCAGGGTCGACACCGCCGGTGGGAAGCACGGGGTGACCACGACCGCGTGATCGCCCGCGTCCAGCGTCACGAGGCCCAGCAGGAACATCCCGGCGATGCCGCCCGGGGTGAGCAGGACCTGGGACGGCTCGACCCCGAGGTCCGCGGCGATCAGGCCGCGCAGCGCCGGGTCGCCGACCGACGTCCCGTAACCGATCTCGAGGGACGAGAGCCGCGACACGGCCTCCGGCGTGAGCAGCGAGCCGAGCCGCAGTGGCGGGCTCGTGCTCTCCGCGAGGTCGTAGCGGCAGGGCACGTCGACCAGGTCCGACATCGGCGCCGGGGGGAAGCGATCCATCAACTGATCGTGACCGCGCAGGTCGACGGACCGGCAGGGCCAATCGCGCCAAAGTGGCTCGAACAGGCCGGTCGGCGACCCGCAGCGACCGCCCGTCGCGCCAGCTCAACCGGTCGCTTCGAAATGCGACCCATCCATGATCGTCTTAGGATCGAAACGGTTCAAGCGGCAGGAGGCACCCCCATGGCCCTGTTATCCGCACTCGATCGTGAGCACACTGTCGCACCACCGGGGTTCAGTCGCTGGCTGATCCCGCCCGCGGCACTCGCCGTGCACCTGTGCATCGGGCAGGCGTACGCCACGAGCGTGTACAAGAACTCGTTCGTGGCGCATTTCGATACCAGCCAGACCGCGATCGGCATCGTGTTCAGCATCGCGATCGTCATGCTCGGGCTGTCGGCCGCGGTCGCCGGCACCTGGGTCGAGAACAACGGGCCGCGCAAGGCGATGTTCGTCTCCGCGTCGTTCTGGGCGGCCGGCTTCCTGGTCAGCGCGCTCGGCATCGCCACGAAGCAGCTGTGGCTGGTCTACCTCGGGTACGGCGTGATTGGCGGCATCGGCCTCGGCATCGGCTACATCTCCCCCGTGTCGACCCTGATCAAGTGGTTCCCCGACCGGCCCGGCCTGGCCACCGGCCTCGCGATCATGGGCTTCGGCGGCGGCGCGCTGATCGCGGGCCCCGCGTCCCGCCAGCTGCTCTCGCTCTACGACAGCGGCTACGACCCCAACGTGGCGAGCTCGGTCGCCAACGGCGGCGCGCTCGTCGCGCTCTTCCTCACCCTCGGCATCGGCTACTTCCTGATCATGATGTTCGGCGTCGTCAACGTGCGGGTGCCGGCCGAGGGCTGGCGGCCGGCCGGCTTCGACCCGGCCACGGTCGCCGCGAAGCCCCTGGTCACGACGGCCAGCGTCTCGGCCGCCAACGCGATCAAGACGCGCGCGTTCTGGCTGCTCTGGATCGTGCTGTTCTGCAACGTCACCGCCGGCATCGGCATCCTCGAGCAGGCCAGCCCGATGATCCAGGACTTCTTCCGCGAGGGTACGACCTCCACCGTCGCGGTCTCCGCGGCGGCGGGCTTCGTGGGCGTGCTCTCGCTGTTCAACATGGCGGGCCGGTTCGCCTGGTCGTCCACCTCGGACCTGATCGGGCGCAAGCCGATCTACATGATCTACCTGGGCGTCGGCATGGTGCTCTACGCGCTGCTCGCCTCGGTCGGGCACACCGCGACCGCGCTGTTCGTGCTGCTCGCGGGCGTGATCCTGTCGTTCTACGGCGGCGGCTTCGCGACCGTCCCGGCCTACCTGCGCGACCTGTTCGGCACCTATCAGGTCGGCGCGATCCACGGCCGGCTGCTGACCGCCTGGTCGGCGGCGGGCGTCGCCGGCCCGCTGATCATCAACGGGTTCCTGGACGCGCAGGGCAAGCCGGGCTCGCTGACCGCGGCGGCGTACCGGCCGGCACTGTTCACGATGGTCGGCGTCCTGGCCGTCGGGTTCCTGGCCAACCTGCTGATCCGGCCCGTGCCCGAGCGGTTCCACGAACCCGGCGGCGGCGGCCCCGCCGTACCGGCACAATCGAAACCGACCGAGCCGGTGAAGGGGGCGACGGCATGAGCACACGGCTTGTGGTGTCCTGGGCGTTGATCGCTGTCCTGCTCGGTTACGGGGTGGTGGAGACCGTGATCACCGCGGTCAAGCTGTTCGGCTGACGTCCGGCGGCGGTGTCGGCGGGCGCGGAGGCAGGTATCGGCCGCGGGCCACCGCGACCAGCGTCCGCACGCCGATGCCGCCGACCAGCAGGGTGATCGCACCGATGACCAGCCAGCTCAGCGCCCGCGCCCCGGTCGGCCGGCCGACGTCGATCCAGACCAGCGTCGCGCTGGCGACGGCGGCCCAGGCGAAGGTGAACGCCCAGAAGCCCGGACCGAACGACAGCCGCAGGTACGCCGGCAGGAAGCGGAACTGCACGACCACCAGCAGCACGCCGTAACCGGCGAGGATCGCGGCGAACACGTCGATCCGGCCGCCGTTGAGCGCGAAGTAGGCGAGGCTGGCCACCGCCGCCGGCGCCACCTCGATGGCCAGCGACGGGACCAGCGGCGGCGGCAGGAACGCGTTGACCAACAGCCGGTTCAGGATCAGCGAGCCGAGCACCAGCCAGCAGATCAGGCCCAGCCCGAACATGAACTCGCCGAGCCGGCGTTGCCCGACTGTGGTGGCCGAGGCCGAGGCGACCAGTCCACCGGCGACGGTCGGCAGGAAGTAGCCGGGATGGATCTTCGGTGCGTCCAGCGCCGCGTAGATCCACTGCCCGGTCAGCCAGCCGCCGTACAGGAGGGTGAGCACGAGGAAGACGTCGACCACCACGACGGCGGCGTCGTGTGCCCTGGGCGCCAGCCCGATGGCGGCGAGCGGCATCGGGACGATCACCGCCAGCGAGACGAACGGCGCGCCGATGTTGTCGAGCAGGTCGGCGCGCACGTCGCGCGGACGGCTGAAGTAGAGCACGCAGGCCAGGAGCCAGACGGCGGCAGCCAGGATCAGCAGCGCGTCCGTGACCCCCGCGGGGGTGATGCCGCGCGCCTGCGCCGTGGACCAAACCTGCGCCAGGCCGGTCAGACCGAAGGCCATGCCGAAGATGTTTGGTGGCACCCTGCCCAGTTTTGCCACGAATGTACGTTACCGGGCAAGGGTTCCCCGACGAGGCTGCATCCGGCATCCTCGATACATGGGTGAGGTCTACCCGTTCCCGGGAGTCGGCGACACCTTCGACGACGTACGCGACGGCGGCCGGACCATGCGGGTCAGCGTCCACGCCGACCGCGACATGGTGGTCCTGTCACTCTGGTCCGGCGTGTTCTGCCGGGCGTCCTTCCGACTGTCCACCTCCGACGCCGAACGCCTGCGCAAGGTCCTCGAGGTGACGCCGGCGCCGGAGGCGGAACCCCCGGTCAGCGCTTGCGGATGAGCGTGACCCCGTCGCGCACGGGCAGCATCGCGACGGTGACCCGCGGGTCGGCCACCACCCGGTCGTTGATCTCGCGGATCGCGACGTCACCCTCCCCGTTGGCGGCCGGGTCCACCACGCGGCCGCCGCGCAGCACGTTGTCGAGCACGATCAGGCCGCCGGGCCGCACACGGGTGACCAGCTCCTCGTAGTACGCCGGGTAACCGGGCTTGTCGGCGTCGATGAACGCGAAGTCCACGTTCTCCTCGGCGGGCAGGGCCCGCAGGGTCTCGAGGGCCGGGGCGATCCGCAGCTCGATCCGGTCGGCCACGCCGGCCCGGTCCCAGTAACGGCGCGCGACCGAGGTCCACTCCTCGCTCACGTCGCAGGCGAGCAGCGACCCACCCGGGGCGAGCCCGCGCGCGATGCAGATCGATGAATATCCGGTGAACACTCCGACCTCGACCGCCCGCGTCGCGCCGACGAGCTGGACCAGCATGGTCAGCAGCTCACCCTCGTCGTGGGAGATCTGCATCGCCGCGGCACCAGGGAAAACGCGGATGGTCTCGGCGGCCAGCTCGTGCAGCAGGTCGTCGGCTGGAGACGAGTGGGCGAGCAGGTAGTCGCTGATCGCCGGGCTGGTGATGTCGGGCATGATCCTCAGCCTAGGCCGGAGACCACCATCTGGGACACAGCGTCGCACCGTGATCATGTAGTTTCCTCGCCCATGTCCTCCCTCAAGATCCGCCTGGCAGCGGGCGCGGCCGCACTGGCCGTCGCCGCGTCCGTCGGCGCTTCTATATCGTCCCCGGCACTGGCCGCGGGACCGCAGCTCGAAATGTCCTACGACACCGCCGGCAACGTCGACACCAGCGGCCGCCTGGTCGGCGTCTACGCCAACAACAACGGTGACCAGCCGGCCAGCGACGTGACGCTGACGTTCGACGCGAGCGGCCTGACCGGCGTCAAGATCAGCGTCCCCGACTGGCTCGAAGGGTGCGCCCTCGACGGCGAGGTCGTCACCTGCAAGGTGCCCGTGATCGAGGCACAGAGCACCGCGTCCGTGACGGCGTTCGAGCTGACCAGCGAGAACCAGTCGAAGCCCGGCGCGGCCGGCACGCTCAAGGGCACGATCAGCGGCTTCGCGCCCGACGGCACCGAGAACACCGGCAACGCCGACCTCGACATCGTCATCGACGAGAGCGGCCCGGACCTGATGGCGCTCTCCGACGACATCGGCAGCAAGGACGAGCCGGTCGGCGGCGGGGACGTGCGCCCCGTCGCGGCCGCCATCTACAACGACGGCGACAGCGCGACGGACGAGTGGTACATCCAGATCTCGGTGCCGACCGGTGCCGGCATCGTCGAGCAGTACTCGGACTGCGACTACCAGGACTGGTGGCCGGGCGAGCACCCGGCCGGCTACGTCTACGGGCCGAGCGTCGTCACCTGCGCGGCGCCGCCCGGCTTGGAGCTCGCGCCCGGCGACCTGCTGGTGTTCGCCGACGCGGAGACCGATGAGTCGTTGTTCCACGTCGCGTTCGGCAAGAACCTCCGCGGCCCGGAGGAGGACGGCGGGTCCGTCCAGGTCGGTCTGGTCGACGACCTCCGCGCTTCGAAGAAGTCGGCACGCAAGGGTTCCGGCGAGTCGTTCGCGGACGCGGTCGCCAAGCTCAAGCCGACTGCCCGCGCGGCGAGCCGCCGGGAGATGAACACCGACAACAACTGGGCCGAGTTCAAGTTCTGGACCAAGCCCAACAAGTACGACTTCGCGGTGACCGCGCAGGCTGTCGACGGCAACGTCGGCGACACCGTCGAGGTCCCGTACACGGTCATCAACAACGGGCCCTCCGACGGCGGTGCCAGCTGGACCTTCAAGGCCCCGACGGGCACCGTGCTGGTATCCGACGGCGGTCCGTGGTGCCGCTTCTTCGACGAGAACGGCGACCGCGTCAACGAGCTGCCCGAGGTCACCTGCAGCACCGAGGGCGAGTGGCCGTCGAAGGCCTCCGGCTACCAGGGCGTCAAGGGCACCGTGAAGGTCCGGATCAACGCGACGCCGGGCGACGACGGCACGCTGCGGGTGCACCCGTACCCCGAGGACCGTGAGGCCGACCCCGCGAACAACGAGGTGAAGCTCGCCATCACAACCGGTGGTGGCGGCGGTGGCGGCGGCCTGCCGGTCACGGGTGCCAACGCGACCCTGATCGGCGGCATCGGTGGCGGCGTGGTCGTCATCGGCGCCGTGCTGTTCCTCGTGGCCCGGCGGCGCCGGGTCGTGACGGTCAGCGAGTAGCGACGCACCCAGTCGAAGGGGGCACCGCCGGGCTCGGCGGTGCCCCCTTTCGCATGGCAGGATGAGTCCGTTATGAAGATCAACCTTGAACAGGTCACCGACCGGCTGGCCGGCCACGGCGAGGGTCCCGTGTGGGACGCCGCGACCGGGCGCCTGCACTGGGTCGACATGCTCGCCGGCGACATGCTCTCGCTCGATCCCGGCGACGGCGCGGTCACGCGTACCCCCGTCTCGTCCGTGGTCTGCGCGATCCGGCCCCGCCGCGCCGGCGGCCTGGTGCTCGCGGTCGAACGCGGTTTCGCGCTCCTGGACCCCGACGCCGAGAAGCCGCGGATCCTGCCGGAGCTGTGGCCGGCCAACTCGATCCGCATGAACGACGGCGGCTGCGACCCGCGGGGCCGGTTCTACTGCGGCTCGATGGCGACCGACGACCGGCCCGGCGCCGGCAAGCTCTACCGGCTCGACGCCGACCTGAGCGTGACCGTCGTGCTCGACGAGGTCTCCATCTCCAACGGGCTGGCCTGGTCGCGCGACGGCGGCACCGCCTACTACGTCGACTCCGGCACGCAGCGCATCGACCTGTTCACCGTCGACGCGGCCGGCGAGCTGGTCGACCGGCGGCCGTTCGTGACCGTGCCCGCCGAGGTCGGCACACCGGACGGCCTGTGCCTCGACGCCGAGGGCGGCGTCTGGGTGGCGCTGTGGGACGGCGGCGCCGTGCACCGCTACGGCCCCGACGGCAGCCTCGACGCGGTGATCCCGTTGCCGGTGGCCCGGCCGACGGCCTGTGCGTTCGGCGGCCCGGACCTGGCGGACCTCTACATCACCACCTCGCGCCCGTCCGCCGACGACCCGGCGCCGAGCGGTGCCCTGTTCCGTGCCCGGCCCGGCGTGACCGGCTTCGCCGACTGGGAGTTCGCCGGATGACCGGCTTCGCCCTCCCGCACGGGACCGTGGCGCCCCGGGCCGCGCTGCACACCTACGCGCCGTCGATCGACCTGTCCGGCGCGTGGCGCTTCCGCCTGTCCCCCACGGCCGACGCCGGCGACTTCGCGGGGGCGGACTTCGACGACAGCGGCTGGGACGTCCTTCCCGTGCCGTCGTCCTGGCCCATGCACGGGTACGGGCAGCCGGCGTACACCAACATCACCTACACGTTCCCGCTCGACCCGCCGCACGTGCCGACGGAGAACCCGACCGGCGACCACCGCCGTGTCGTCGACGTGCCCGCCGACTGGGCGGGGCAGCGCGTGCTGCTGCGCTTCGAGGGCGTCGACTCGCTCGGCCGGGTCTGGGTCAACGGCGCCGAGGTCGGCGTCACCCAGGGCAGCCGCCTGACCCACGAGTTCGACGTGACCGCGCACCTGCGCCCGGGCGAGGCCAACGTCGTCGCCGTGCGGGTGCACCAGTGGTCGGCCGGCAGCTACCTCGAGGACCAGGACATGTGGTGGCTGCCCGGCATCTTCCGCGGGGTCACCCTCGAGGTCCGGCCCGCGGGCGGGATCGACGACGTCTTCGTGCACGCCGGCTTCGACGGCGGGCGCGGAACACTGCGGGTCGACGCGCCCGACGGGGCCCGCTTGTCCGTGCCGGCGCTCGGGCTCCGCGACGCGGCCGTCAACACCGACCACGTGCTCGACGGGGTCGCTCCCTGGACACCCGAGACGCCGACGTTGTACGACGCGTCGGTGTCCACCGACACCGAGACCGTGTCGCTGCGCGTCGGCTTCCGCACCGTCGCGGTGCGCGACGGCCTGGTGACCGCCAACGGCCGCCGGATCTTCTTCCGCGGCGTCAACCGGCACGAGTTCCACCCCGACCTCGGCCGGGTCGTCCCGCTCGACGTCGTGCGGGCCGAGCTCGAGCTGATGAAGGCGCACCACGTCAACGCGATCCGCACGAGCCACTACCCGCCGCACGCCGCGCTGCTCGACCTCTGCGACGAGCTGGGCTTCTGGGTGATCGTCGAGAACGACTTCGAGACGCACGGCTTCGAGCAGAACGGCTGGCGGGACAACCCGACCGACGATCCACGGTGGACGGACGCGCTGGTCGACCGGATGCGCCGTACGGTCGAGCGCGACAAGAACCACCCCTGCGTGGTCATGTGGTCGCTGGGCAACGAGGCCGGCGTGGGCCGCAACCTCGGCCCGATGGCGGCCGTGGCGCGGGAGCGGGACCCGGACCGGCCGCTGCACTACGAGGGCGACCGGTCCAGTGCGCACACCGACGTCCACAGTCGCATGTACGCGACGCCGGACGAGGTCGCCGAGATCGGCGCGGCGCCCGAGGGACTGCCGTTCATCCTGTGCGAGTACGCCCACGCGATGGGCAACGGCCCGGGGCTGCTGACCACCTATCGCGAGCTGTTCGAGCGCTACCCCCGGTGCCAGGGAGGCTTCATCTGGGAGTGGCTCGACCACGGCATCCGGCGCGGCAACCACTTCGCGTACGGCGGCGACTTCGGCGAGCCCGTGCACGACGGCAACTTCGTCATCGACGGCCTGGTGTTCCCGGACCGCACGCCGTCACCCGGGTTGACGGAGCTGGGCGCGGTGTTCGCACCCGTCCGCCTCGACGCCGGGCCGGACGGCGCGCTGACCGTCCGGAACGCCTACGACCACCGCGACCTCGACGGCGTCACGCTGGACTGGTCGGTGGCCGTCGACGGCGACCCGGTGGCGTCCGGAACCCAGCCCGCGCCGGCGCTGGCCTCCGGCGAGTCGGCCCCGCTGTCCCTGCCGAACGGCGCCGCCGCCCCACCCGGCTCCGGCGAGGCCTGGCTCACCGTGACCGCCCGCCTGGCCGGCGGGCAGCAGGTGGGCGCCGGTCAGCTCCGCCTGCGCGACGCCGCACCCCGGCGGCCGCGCACCGGACGTTCCGTCGCCGGCGACACGCTCGGCCCGGCCGTCTTCCGGGCCGGCGAGCTCGTCGCGCTCGGCGGCCTCCCGCTGCGCGGCCCCCGGCTGGACCTCTGGCGGGCGCCCATCGACAACGACATCTTCGGCCCGGACCCCGTCGCCGAGCGCTGGCGGGCCGCCGGCCTGCACCGGCTCACCCACCGGGTGGTCGACGTCGCCGGCACGGCCGACGGGCTCACGGTCACAACCCGGGTGGCACCGGCCGGCACGGACCGCGCGTTCCTGGCCACGTACGCCTGGACCGCCGACGACGACGCGGTCACCCTGGCCCTGCACGTCGCGCCGACCGGCGACTGGGACGTCCCGCTCCCCCGGGCGGGCGTCGCGCTCGCCGTCCCGGGCCGCTACGACCGGGTCGACTGGTTCGGCGGCGGACCGGGCGAGGCCTATGTGGATTCGCACACGGCGGCGCTGGTCGGCCGCTACACGTCCACCGTGGACAGGATGCAGACGCCGTACGTCCGGCCGCAGGAGAACGGCAACCGGACCAAGGTGCGGCAGGCCCGGCTGACCGACCCGACCGGCGCCGGCCTGGAGATCCTCGGGCACCCGACGTTCGAGCTGACCGCCCGCCGCTGGAGCACCGCCGAGCTGACCGCCGCCCGGCACACGGACGACCTGGTGCCGGGTTCGGACATCCACCTGCACCTCGACCACGGCCACCACGGGCTGGGCACCGCGGCCTGCGGCCCACCGCCCGCGCCCGAGGCGTGGCTGAACGCGGAGCCCTTCGATCTCGTGATCACATTTCGCGCGCTCTGAGGCCACCCCGCGGGTGGCCGAGGAGGAGCAGAATCGAGGCATGGCCGACGACGAGCGGGTCGTTTTCACGGACGAGGAGGCCGCGTTCCTGCGGCACGCCCGGTTCGGCGAGCTGCCGCCCCGGGTCCTCCCGGACGAGCTGGTCGAGCTGCACGAAACGGACCCACGACCGGTGCTGCTCGGCACCGCCTTCGCCCGCCTGCCCGGCGCTCCGCACGACGCGCTGCGCGCGGCGCTGGCCGCCGAGGACTGGTCCGAGTCCGCAGCGCGACTGGCGGGGGAGCGGACCAACGCGATCTTCGGCACCGCGGTCGACCCCGCGCCGCGGCGGTTCCACGATCGGCCGATCATGGTGGTCGGCGGTTCCCGGTTCGCCACCGCGCTGGTGGCTGACATTTCCGACCAAACGCTGCGCGAGCGCCCGCTGTTCGGCAGTGTTGACCAGTGGGCGGACAGCACCGACGTGTTGTCACATGTCGGACGATCCCGGGCCGCGGCGCGCGGGCTCGACGGGGCGGAACGCGGCCCGAACGACCGTTAAGCTTGTGGTGTGCTCAGTGCGGAGCTCTACCCACCCGAGCGGCTCGTCGCCGCCCAGCGCGCCACGGCCGCCGTCGGCCTCGACGCGCTGCTTGTCACCCCGGGCTCCGACCTGCGCTACCTGACCGGCTACGACGCGCACCCCCTCGAGCGGCTGACCTGCCTGGTGCTGCCGGCCCGGGGCGAGCCGACGCTGATCGTGCCGACCCTGGAGCGGCCCGCGGCCGAGGTGGCCACGCACGACCTGCGGATCGTCGACCACCGCGACGGGCAGGACCCGTACCCACTCGTGGTCGAGGCCCTCGACGGCCCGGCCAGCGTCGTGGCGCTCAGCGACCGGATGTGGGCCGCGCACGTGCTCGGGCTGCGTGCCGCGCTGCCGGGCGCCGAGCAGCGGCTGGCCGGCGAGATCCTCGACGAGCTGCGGATGCGCAAGTCACCGGCCGAGGTCGAGGCGCTGCGGGCGGCCGGCGCGGCGATCGACGCCGTGCACGCCCGGATGGGTCGGTGGCTGCGGCCCGGCCGCACCGAGCGGCAGGTCGGCGCCGACATCGCCGAGGCGATCCTCGACGCCGGGCACGCCACCGTCGACTTCGTCATCGTCGCGTCGGGGCCCAACGGCGCGAGCCCGCACCACGCCACCGCCGACCGGGTGATCCGGGCCGGCGAGCCCGTGGTCGTCGACATCGGCGGCACGATGCCGTCGGGCTACTGCTCCGACTCGACCCGCACCTACGTGGTCGGTGCGCCGCCACCGGACGCGGTCGCCTACTACGCGGTGCTGCACGCCGCCCAGCGCGCCGCGGTCGAGGCCGTGCGGCCGGGCGTGACCTGCGCCCAGGTCGACGCCGCGGCCCGCGACGTGATCACCGAGGCCGGCTTCGGCGACGCGTTCCTGCACCGCACCGGACACGGCATCGGTCTCGACGGGCACGAGGAGCCGTACATCGTGGCCGGCAACGACCGCCCGCTCGAGCCCGGGATGGCGTTCTCGATCGAGCCCGGCATCTATCTCGCGGGCCGGCACGGCGCCCGCATCGAAGACATCGTCGTCTGCGTCGACGGGGGCGCGGACGTCCTCAACACCACACCCACGGAGTTGGCCGAACTATGACCATCGACCGCGTCCTACCCACCGAAGAGGCCGGAGACCTCCTCGACCTCGCCACCGAGATCGGCGACCGCGAGCTGGCGCCGAAGGCGGCCGAGTTCGAGGCCCGCCGGGAGTTCCCGCGCGAGCTGATCCGCACCATCGGCCGGGCCGGGCTGCTCGGCCTGCCCTACCCGAGGAGATGGGCGGGGCCGGGCAGCCGTACGAGGTGTATCTCCAGGTCCTGGAGGTCCTCGCGGCCCGCTGGCTGGTCGCCGCCGAGGCGGTCAGCGTGCACACCCTTTCCTGCTACCCGGTCGCCTCCGTGGGCAGCGAGCAGCTCCGCAAGCAGCTGCCTGACATGCTCGGCGGCGAGCTGCTCGGCGCCTACTGCCTCTCCGAGCCCGCGGGCGGGTCCGACGCGGCGGCGCTGACCACCCGGGCGGTCCGCGACGGCGACACGTACGTCATCGACGGCACCAAGGCGTGGATCACGCACGCGCACGACGCCGACTTCTTCAACGTGTTCGCCCGCACCGGCGGTCCCGGCCCGGGTGGCATCTCCTGCCTGCTGGTCGACGCCAACACGCCGGGGATCGTGCCGCAGGCACCCGAGCGCACGATGGGCCTGCACGCGTCGCCGATCTCGCAGATCGCGTTCGACGGCGTACGCGTGCCCGCCGACCGCCTCGTCGGCGAGGAGGGCACCGGGTTCGGCATCGCGATGCGGGCGCTCGACTCGGGCCGCCTGGGCATCGCCGCCTGCGCGGTCGGCCTCGCGCAGGCGGCGCTCGACTACGCCGTCGGCTACGCCCGCGAGCGCGAGCAGTTCGGCACGCCGATCATCGACTTCCAGGGCCTCGGGTTCATGCTCGCCGACATGGCCACCCAGATCTCCGCGGCCCGCGCGCTGACCCTGCACGCGGCCCGGCTGCGCGACCGCGGCCGGCCCTACTCGACCGAGGCGGCCAAGGCCAAGCTGTTCGCCACCGACATGGCGATGAAGGTGACCACCGACGCGGTGCAGGTGCTCGGCGGCTACGGCTACGTCGCGGACCACCCGGTCGAGCGCTACATGCGCGAGGCCAAGGTGCTGCAGATCGTCGAGGGCACCAACCAGATCCAACGCCTGGTCATCTCGCGGTCACTTTCGAAGTCGTGAGAAGAAGGCGCGGATGTCGGTCGCGTGGGCGGCCGGCTGCTCCATCGCCACGAAGTGGTTGCCGGGGTTGCCCGCCGGCCAGTGCACGATGTCGTTGTCCCGCTCGGCGAGGCGGCGCATCAGGGCGGAGCCGCCGCCGTACTGTCCGGAGGGCACCTGCTTCTGCCCCTTCGGCCAGGCGAACCCGCCGCCGTCGGCGAGGGTGAGCAGGTCGTACATCGGCCAGGACGACGAGCCAGCCGTGCCGGTGAACCACCAGAGGCTGGCGTTGGTCAGCATCAGGTCGCGGTCGATGACCTGGTCCGGGGTCTCCGCCATGAACGCGAACTCCTTGAACTTCTGGGTCAGCCAGGCGAGCAGGCCGACGGGGGAGTCGGTCCAGGAGTACGCGAACGTCTGCGGCGCCGCCCGCAGCAGCGCGTGATGGTCGACGCCGCCGCTCATCCACTGCTGCATCTGCGCCCACTCGGCCCGCTCGGCGTCGTTCATCCCGGGCACGTCGGCCTCCGTCGGGAAGCCGAACCCGCCGTCGATGTGCACGCCGACCACGTGCTCCGGCGCCGTGGCCGCCACCGCCGGGGCGATGTAGGCACCGAGGTCGCCGCCCTGCGTGCCGTACCGGTCGTAGCCGAGCCGGCGCATCAGCTCCGCCCACATCCGGGCGACCCGGTCGACGGTGAAGCCGGCCTCGGTCGGCGCCTGCGAGAACCCGAAGCCCGGCACCGAGGGCACCACCACGTGGAAGTCGGCGGTCAGCTCGCCGATCAGGTCGGTGAACTCGACGAACGAGTTCGGCCAGCCGTGGGTCAGCAGCAGCGGCAGCGCGTCCGGCGACGTGGACGGCACGTGCAGGAAGTGCACCGTCAGCCCGTCGATCTGGGTCGTGAACTGCGGGAACCCGTTGAGGCGGGCCTCGTGCGCCCGCCAGTCGTAGCCGGTGGCCCAGTGGTCGGCCAGGTCGCGCAGGTAGTCCACCGGCACGCCGCGGCTCCAGCCCGCGCCGGGCAGCTGGCGGGGCCAGCGGGTGCGGGCGAGGCGGTCGCGCAGGTCGTCGAGGTCTGCTTGGGGAATGTCGATCCGGAAAGGCGTCATGCGTACGACGCTAGAACCCCAGTAGGTCAGGTTCTGGCACACAAGGGTGGCATTCTTGGGGCCATGCCCGACACCCCGGCCCGGCTGCTGAGCCTCCTGTCGTTGCTGCAGACCCCGCGCGAGTGGCCCGGGCGGGAGCTGGCCGACCGGCTCGGCGTCAGCCTGCGCACGATCCGGCGCGACGTGGACCGGCTGCGCGACCTCGGCTATCCGGTGCGGGCGACGATGGGCAACGTCGGCGGCTACCGCCTCGTGGCCGGCAAGGCGATGCCGCCACTGCTGCTCGACGACGAGGAGGCCGTCGCGATCGCGGTCGGGCTGCGGGCCGGGCACACGGTCGCCGGCATCGAGGAGGCGTCGGTGCGCGCCCTCGCGAAGCTCGAGCAGGTGTTGCCGGCCCGGCTGCGGCAACGGGTCGGTGCGCTCGGCCGGGCGACCGAGCCGCTGCTGGAGTGGAGCCGCCCGACCGTCGACCCGTCCCTGCTCAGCTCGCTGGCGTCGGTGATCGGCGAGCGGGTCCGGTTCACCTACCGCGACGCGGAACGGTCGGTCGAGCCGCACAAGCTGGTCGCGGCGGGGCGCCGCTGGTATCTGGTGGCCTTCGACAGCGACCGCGCCGACTGGCGGGTGTTCCGGGTCGACCGGATCAGCGACCTGCGGCCGACGGGCCACCGCGTCGCGCCGCGCACGCTGCCCGCTCCCGACGCGGCCGCGTTCGTGGCGGGCCGGCTCAGCGAGCTGACCCCGGTCTACCGGGCGGTGGCGACGCTGCACGCGCCGATCGAGGAGCTGCAGGACCGGATCGGCGACCTGACCCCGCTGGACGCCACCACCTGCCGCCTCGACGGTCATGCCGACACGCTCGAGTTCCTCGCGTGGCGGCTCCTGAGTCTGGGCTGCGAGTTCGAGGTCCACGAGCCGCCGGAACTGATCGCCCATCTGGCCGCGGTAGGCGGCCGCGCGACCCGCGCGGCGGCCGGCGGCTGAGCCGCTCGCCTTGGTCGCGGCGGTGCGTGGCCGGGCCGTTCAGCGCAGCGGGTTAGCCTCGGGTTCGTGGTCGACGCGGCCGGTGTGCTGGAGGAGGTCTGGCGGTCCGACGCCGCCGGGATGCGGGCGGTGCTGGCCCGCCGGCTCGGCGACCTCGACCGGGCCGAGGAGGCGCTGCAGGACGCGGTCGGTGAGGCGCTGCGCCGCTGGCCCGCCGAAGGCGTGCCGGAACGGCCCGCGGGCTGGCTGGTGACCACGGCCTGGCGCAAGGCCCTCGACGTGCTGCGCCGCGAGGAGACCGGCCGCGCGAAAACCCTGCTGCTCGACCCGCCCGCCGCGCGCCAGGCCGCCAGCGTCAGACCCGAGCAGTCGTAGCCGTTCGGACCTTCGGCCGCCCAGACGTACGGCGTGCCGATCGCGTTGT
>NZ_JBFAIU010000118.1:0-20956 GCF_040654855.1 Asanoa sp. NPDC050611 | reverse complement strand
GTCGAGCTCGCGGCCGATGTCGACCATGCCCTGCCCACCACCGACCCCGGCGAGCTCGGGCAGTGGTTCGTCGAGTCGGCCGACTCCGGCTAGCGCGTACACGTGCAGCGGCGCCGCGAAGACCAGCAGCCACGAGCCGAATTTGTCGATCGTGGTGGCCGCGTACAGCCGGCGGAAGTCGCCATTGCCGCGCAACAGGTTCATGACCGCGGAGACTATTCTCAGAAGAAAGAAGATGGCAAGATGTTCTTGTGGAGATAGTCGAGCTGGGTCGGCGGTTGCGGGCCCGACGCACGGCGAGCGGGCGCACCATCGCCTCTGTCGCCGCGGACGCGGGACTCTCGGTTCCCTACATCGCCAACCTCGAGAACGGCCGCGGCAACCCGACCCTCGCCGCGGTCGCCAGCCTGGCCACCGCGCTCGGCACCGAGCTGCGGGTCGAGTTGAGCGACGGCGCGGGGACCGAGGCGACCCCGGCACAACTGCCCGACTCCCTGGTCCGCTTCGCCCGCACCCAACGGTTCGCCGCGGAGCGCCTGCCGGACCGCGAACGGGTCCTGACCGCCATGGCGACCCTCGGCGCGCTCGCCGACCGGCCCCTCACCGAGCTCGACTGGCACCGCGTCCTCGACACGATCGTGCTGCTCAGCCGCTGACCGGACCGCGTGTCAGGCGCCGTGTCAGGAGCGTGTCAGGTGGGTGGCGGCGGGCCCGCCGATCGTTGTCCGCATGACGAGTTCAGCGATCACCGCTTCCGGGTTGCGGAAGGCGTACAAGGACAAGGTCGTCCTCGACGGCATCGACCTCGATGTCGCGCCGGGCACGATCTTCTCGTTGCTCGGCCCCAACGGGGCCGGCAAGACGACGACGGTCAACGTGTTGACCACGCTGATGAAGGCCGATGCGGGCACGGTACGCATCGCCGGGCACGACGTGGCGACCGACACCAAGGCCGTCCGGGCGGCCATCGGGGTCACCGGTCAGTTCGCGGCGGTGGACGAACTGCTCACCGGCCGGGAGAACCTCAAGCTGATGGCCGACCTCAAACGCCTGGGCGCGAGCGAGGGCAAGCGGGTCGTCGCCGACCTGCTGGAGCGCTTCGACCTGACGGAGTCGGCGGACAAGATGTCGGCCACGTACTCCGGTGGCATGCGCCGCAAGCTCGACCTCGCGATGACCCTGGTCGGCAAGCCCCGCATCATCTTCCTCGACGAGCCGACCACCGGTCTGGACCCGCGCAGCCGCCGGACGATGTGGGACATCATCCGCCGGCTCGTGGCCGACGACGGCGTGACCATCTTCCTGACCACCCAGTACCTCGACGAGGCCGACCGGCTCGCCGACCGCATCGCCGTCCTCGACGGCGGCCGGATCGTCGCGCAGGGCACGCCCGCCGAGCTCAAGCGCCAGATCCCCGGCAGCCACGTCCGGCTCCGGTTCGCCGGTGACGCCGAACTGGACGCCGCGCTGCGGCTGCTGGCCAACGCCACCCGCGACGACGAGGACGACCTGGTCCTGCGGGTTCCCAGCGACGGCGGTGCGCGGTCGGTGCGCACCCTGCTCGCGCAGCTCGACACCGAGTCCATCGAGGTCGAGGAGTTCTCGGTGCACACGCCGGACCTCGACGACGTCTTCCTTGCCCTGACCGGCCGTACCAGCGAAAAGGTGAACGCATCATGAGCAGCGCGACGACCATGCTCGGACGCAACTTCAAGCACACCCTGCGCAACCCCGTCGCCGTCTTCAACGGCGCCATCTTCCCGATCGTGCTCATGCTGATGTTCGTCTACGTCCTGGGCGGGGCGTACGACATCCCTGGCAACTACGTCGACTACATCACGCCCGGCATGATCATCCTGACCGTCTGCTATGGACTGTCAGGAACCGCGCTCGCCGTCAACTCCGACATGACCAAGGGCATCATCAACCGGTTCAAGGTCATGGACATCTCGCGCAGTGCGGTCCTGTCGGCGCACGTCGCGGCCAGCATGCTCCGCTCGCTGATCGCGATCGCGGTCCTCATCGGGGTCGCGCTGATCATGGGCTTCCGGCCCGCCGCGAGCTTCCCGGACTGGCTGGGCGTGATCGGCCTGCTCGTGCTGGTCACCTTCGCCACGAGCTGGATCACCGTCGCCCTGGGCCTGGCCGCGAAGACGCCGGAATCCGCCGGCCTGATCTCCGTGCCCCTGGTGATGCTCCCGTTCCTGAGCAGTGCGATCGTCCCTGCCGACACGATGGCGGCCGGCGTCAAGCAGTTCGCCGACTACCAGCCCTTCACACCCATCATCGAGACGCTTCGCGGCCTGCTCGACGGCACGCCGTCCGGCGGCGACGCGGTCGTGGCCATCGCCTGGTGCGCCGGCATCGCCCTCGTCGGCTACGTGTGGTCGCTCTCGACCTTCAAGAAGCGCGCCTGATCACCCGGTCAGAACGCGAGCGTGACCTCGGCGAGCTGATCAGAGCCCGTCCGCGAGCCCTCCTGCGACACCTCGGCGAACCGTTCCTCGCCGAGGTGTCGCCGCGTGTCCTGCTCGATCCGGGCGGCGTCCGGGTTGGCCCGGTCCGGCTGGCCCCGCACCGCGACGCTGGCCCCGAGCAGGCGCGCCGCCTGCTCGTACCGGTCCTGCCGGACGGCGAGGTCCGCGAGACCGATCAGGGTCTGGGCGACCATGGGCGCGTAGCCCGCCTCCGAGGCCGCCTGCCAGGCCGCCACACGGTGGGACCGCGCCTCCCGGAGATCGTCGGCCAGGTAGCCGAGCACGTCCTGGATGCCCGCCCGGACGTGCGCCGCCTGCGCGTCGTCGCCGAGGAGGGCGGTCGCGACGCCGAGCTGGCGGCGTGCCTCCGCGGCGTCACCGGCCCGCCGCGCGAGCTCGGCCTTGGCGAGCGCGAGCTCGCCCAGCGCGTCCGGCCAGGTGACACCCTCGGCACGGTGCTCGGCCTCGGCGATGGCGGCCTCGCTGGACTCCCGGTCACCGAGCATCCAGTAGAGCAGCGCCTGTTGGGTGCGCAGCAGGATGACGTCCTCGACGGCGCCGACCTCGGTGACGACGGTGACCGCCTGCTCGAACAGCTCGCACGCGCGGGCGAACTCGCCGCGCAGGCCGAGTTGCGCCGCCAGCTCGGAGAGGGCGATGAAGATCCCGAACCGTTCGCCGAGGGTACGGAACTCGGCGAGCGCCAGCTCCAGGTTGGCCTCCGCCTCGGGGCCACCCTGGCCGAGCACGATCCGCATCTTGCCCATCTGGAACCGGGCGAGGGCCCGTACCCAGGGATCTTCACTGGTCAGCAACGACTCGAACGCGGTCGCCGCCGCGTCCGGCGACTGCAGCAGGCGTTCCAGCGGCTCGACCAGGCCCAGCAGCGGGTTGCGGTGCTCGCTCTGCTGGCTGAAGCGGGCGGCCTTGCGGATCCACTCCGCGCCGACGTGCTCGCCACCCCGCCCGGAGGTCACGAAGAAGACGACCATGCCGTACGCCATGGCGCGGGCGTCGTCGGTCACCTCGCCGGGCATGCTGGCGGCCGCGAGCAGCTGCTCGAGACCCTCGGCGCGGCGCCCGCCGAGCCACCAGTACCAGCCGGCGGCGCCCGCCAGCCGCATCGCCGACTGCGCGTCACCGGCGGCGACCGCGTTCCGCATCGCGGCGGCGATGTTGTCGTGCTCGACCGCGAGCGTGGCGAGCCAGACCAGCTGCTCGCCGCGGCGCAGGTGCGGCTCAGCGGTCTCGGTGAGCCGGGTGAAGTAGGCGAGGTGCGCCCGGGTCGCCAGGTCCGACTCCCCCGCTTCGGCGAGCCGGTCCGCGGCGTACTCCCTGATGGTGCTGATCATCCGATAGCGCGGCGCACCGTCGCCCTCGGTGACCAGCAACGACTTCTCGGCGAGCGAGGTGAGCAGGTCGAGCACGTCGTCGCCGCCGCAGACGGCCTCGGCCGCCTCCAGGCTCGCGCCGCCGGCGAACACCGACAGCCGGCGCAGGACGGCGCGCTCGTCCTCGGTGAGCAGCTCCCAGCTCCAGTCGACCACCGCGCGCAGCGTCTTGTGCCGCGGCAGGGCGGTGCGGCTGCCGCTGGTCAGCAGGCGGAACCGGTCGTCGAGCCGGTTGGCGAGCTGGTCGATGGTCATGGTGCGCAGCCGGGCGGCCGCCAGCTCGATCGCGAGCGGCATCCCGTCGAGGGCACGACAGACGCGCACCATCGTCGCGAGGGTGTGCGCGTCGTGGCCGAGGTCCTTGCGGACGGCCTCGGCCCGATCGCGCAGCAGCCGGACGGCGGCCGCGTCCGCATCCTCCGCCACGGCCAGGGGCTCGACCTGCCAGAGCGCCTCACCGGTGATGCCGAGCGGTTCGCGGCTCGTCGCCAGGATCCGCAGGCGGCGACACTCGCCGAGGACCCGGTCGGCCAGTCGCGCCGCCGCCTCGATCACGTGCTCGCAGTTGTCGAGGATCAGCAGGGCGTCCCGCTCGCGGATGGCGGCGATGAGCCCTTCGGTGGCGTCGGCGCTCGGTGCGGCGCCGAGCAGCGCGTCGCGGAGCCCGAGCGCGGTGAGCGCCGCCTGCGCGACGTCACCGTCCGGACCGATGGCGGCCAGCTCGACGAGCCAGACGCCGTCCGGGAGATCACTGACGAGCGTCCGCGCGGTCTCGGTGGCTAGCCGGGTCTTGCCGGACCCGCCGGGCCCGATCAGCGTGGTGAGCCGGTGCCCGCCGACCAGCTGCCGCACGGCCGCGACGTCGTCCTCGCGGCCGACGAAGCTGGTGAGCTCCTCGCGGACGTTGGTCCTCCGGGTCTGGGTCTCCTCGCGCCTGAACTCGCCGCGCAACAGGGCGACGTGCAGGGCGGACAGCTCGGGCGAGGGATCGACGCCGAGGGTGTCGGCGAGCGCTTCCCGGGTGCGTTCGTAGGTGAGCAGGGCGTCGGAGTCCCGCCCGGCGGCGACGAGGGCGCGCATGAGGGCGGCGACGAGGGGTTCGCGGAGCGGATGGGCAGCGACGGCGTCGGTCAGCTCGCCCACCACCTGGGCGCCGTGGCCGAGACTGACCTCGGCCTCGAACCGCTCCTCCATGGCGGTGAGCCGCAACCCTTCGAGCCGCGTCACGGCGGCGTCGAACGCCTCACTGTCGGTGAGCCCGACGTCCTGCATGGCGTTGCCCCGCCAGAGCGCGAGCGCGTCGCGCAGGAGCCGCAGCCGCGGAAGCCCCTCCTCGTGGCGGGCGGCGGCGGTGAGCCGCTCGAACCTGAGCGCATCGACGGCGTCGGGGTCGACGGTGAGCCGGTAACCGCCGGGCTGGCCTTCGACGCTCCCGCCGGGCAGCGCCTTGCGCAGCCGGGAGGCGAGCCGCTGAAGCGCGTTCGCCGCGTCGGCGGGCGGGTTCTCACCCCAGATCCAGTCGACCAGGGTGCCCTTGGACACGACGCGCCCGGGCTCGAGCGCGAGCGCGATCAGGAGCGCGCGCAGGCGGGCACCGGGGACGTCGGCCAGACTGCCGTCGTCCGCGCGAACCTCGAACGCCCCAAGCATTCCGACCTGCACTCACTTATCCTGCCACGGCGGCCCGCTCGCATCGGCCGCGGCCTGTTTCGGTGCCGGGAGGGGCGGGTGACGGTATTCGCGTGTGGTGGTTGCGGCGGTGGCGCTCCCTCCGCATGCTCACCAGCGGTACGGGTACGGGCTACTCGGCGTGCTCATGAAGCCGGGGACCTATGCGGTCGACCCTGAGCCCTTCGGGCCACCGTTTCTGCTCTGGGCTTCGGTCGGGCCGGCCGAGGCAGAGGCGCGCGGGGTGTACGCGCCCGTTCGCACTGTCGTCCGGGCCGCCGGGAGCGGTCGTCGTTGCTCCGGGCGACGTACGCGGGAGTCTCTTCATCCCCGGGCGGTCCGGCGGGGTCTGCTGCGGCATAGGCCCCGGCGACGGTCCCAACATGGCTTGCGGTCGGTGCCGGCGACCTGTCGCGACCCGCAATCGACGACTGCGGGTTCTGGCAGGCCGTGTGGCTGGATCCGGAGGCGGTCGTCCGCGTCAGCGGCTCGCCCCCCGCGGTCGTCGGCTGGGATCAGCTGGTGACGGAGCGGCCCGACGTCCCGCCGGTGGCGTCGCCGGGGCACTGGGATCCGGTCTGGGCGGCGGCGGTCGCCGTGGCGCTGGCCCGGCTGCTGGTCGCCTCGGGCGGCGCGCCGGTGAGCTTTCCGGACGGGCTCGTCGCCGACGTCTTCCGTCCGGCATTGGACGCACTCCCCTCCACGGGAGCGCCGACCAAGACCCTGGAGCTGGCCGGACCTGGCCTGCCCACCGGCGGCCGCCGACCTGGCGCTCGTCCCGGAGCATCCGCAGACCGGTCAGCCATGGGCGTCGTCCGGGACCGCGACTGCTGTTCCGATCTCGTGGGATATCTGGTCCGGGCTGGCTGTCGAGCGCGACCGCGGACCGTTGCCGGGAGCCGGCACGGCCGACGACGAAGCGCCGCCATTTATGCCGAGTGAGCTGTTCCGACCGGACCGAGCCGTGTTTCTGTCCACATTGGTACGTCTCCCCCAGGTCCGCGAGCCCTGGCTACGGGAGATCTACGAGCGCTGTTTCCGCCGGCGATACGGTTCTCTACCGTGAGCGATGACGGCGTTTGGACCTTGCACAGGCGCGACGGCGGGGAGTTGCTAGCTGACCTCGTGGTGACGGACGGCGACTTCCCGTGGCTGAACGCGCGCGTCGAGGCGCGGGCGGGCCTCGCGGAGTTCCGGCCGCTGTTCGCCGCTGAGCTGCGCCTGATGGAGGACGCGGACGAAGCCTGGGAGCGCGCGTACGACGCGATCCGCGCCGCGGTGACGCTCCGGTACCCGGACGGCCGGGAGGTCCCGGAGTTCCTCCTGCACCTCGACGGCGACGACGCCTGGTGGCGATGGAGCGACGAACCGTTCGACGCGGATGCGGCCTAGGTCATGAGCCTTCCGGTGCCAGGCCGAGCAGCACCGGATCAGGAAAGGGCAGGTCGCGCCACAGGAACGTCCGCGGCTGGAACGTCCGCGGTGGGCCATCGGCGGTCGGGGCAGTGGCAACCACGGATCGTCGAGCACGAGGGTGGAGCGTAGATCAGGCGCGGCTCAACGCGGTCTCGCGCTCCACATGCGACAGTTTCGCCGGGTTGCGGACGTTGTAGAGGCCTGTCACAAACCCGTTCGAGATCCTCAGCGCGACCACCCCGTCCACCTTCCCGTTCTCGCGAACGAGCAGGCCCGGACCGCCGTTGACCTGGATCGGCTCGAACGATCGCCCGGCGATCCGCCGGTGCCACACCGCGGCCAGCAACCGACCCAGCTTCGCCGCGCCCACGATCGGTCGCAGCAGCGCGTGCCGCACCCCGCCGCCGTCGCTCAGCGCGACCACGTCCGGCGCGAGGATGTCCAGCAACCCCTGCAGGTCGCCCGTCGAGACGGCGCGCTGGAAAGCCGACAGCGCCGCGTCGGACTCGGCCGCGGAGACCGTGCGGCCTCTGGGACGGCGCGCTGCCACGTGCGTTCGCGACCGGTACGCGATCTGGCGGACCGCCGCCGAGGACTTGTCGACCGCCTCCGCGATCTCGTCGTACGGCAGGTCGAAGACCTCCCGCAGCACGAACACCGCGCGTTCGATCGGGGCCAGCGTCTCCAGCACCAGGAGCATCGCCGTCGAGATGCTGTCGGCCAGTTCCACGTCCTCGGCCACGTCCGGCGCCGTCAGCAGCGGCTCCGGCAGCCACGGACCCACGTAGGACTCCCGGCGGCGGCCCACGGCGCGCAACCGGTCCAGCGCCTGCCGGGTCACGATCCGCACCAGGTACGCCCGTTCGTCGCGCACCGTGGTCAGGTCGACGCCCACCCAGCGCAGCCAGGTTTCCTGCAGCACGTCCTCCGCGTCGGCGGCCGAGCCGAGCATCTCGTACGCGACGGTGAACAGCAGGTTCCGGTGGGCTACGAAGGTATCGGTCGCGGACTCCATGCCCACCTGACGCCGTGCCGGCCGTCTTTGTGACAGGCGCGGGCCGGTGCCGCTCGTCACACCGCCCGCCTTGTTACGAGGAAACACCACCGCGCGTCTCGTGCTCGTCCGCACCATTCACGCGACAGGAGACAGTCGTGGCAACACACACCGCAACGCGGCCAGTGCCGGCAAGCACAGCGGCGGATCCGAGACGGTGGCTCATCCTCGCCGTCATCGCCGCCGCGCAGCTCATGGTCGTGCTCGACCTGACCGTGATGAACCTCGCGCTGCCGTCCGCACAGCACGCGCTGCACTTCACCGCCGCCGACCGGCAATGGGTCGTCACCGCGTACGCCCTCTCGTTCGGAAGCCTGTTGCTCTTCTGCGGCCGCCTCGCCGACCTGATGGGCCGCAAGGCGACCTTCCTGACCGGGCTCGTCGGCTTCGCGGTTGCCTCCGCCGTCGGCGGCGCCGCGGACAGCTTCTCGACGCTGGTGACCGCGCGCGCCAGCCAAGGCGTGTTCGCAGCGCTGCTCGCGCCGTCCGCGCTGTCGCTGCTGGCCACCACGTTCAAGGACCCGAAGGAACGAGCCAAGGCGTTCGGGGTGTACGGCATGGTCGCCGCGGCCGGCGGAGGCCTCGGGCTGCTGCTCGGCGGGGCGCTCACCACGTACCTCTCCTGGCGTTGGTGCATGTACATCAACCTGGTCTTCGCCGCCGTCGCCATCGTCGGCGGGGCGCTGCTGCTGGGCCGGCAGGAGCGGACACCCGGCGGCCGGCTCGACGTCCCGGGCGTGGTGGCGGTCTCGGGCGGAATGTTCTGCCTGGTGTACGGCTTCGCCAACGCCGCCTCGCACAGCTGGGGCACGCCCTCGACGTGGGGCTTCCTCCTGGCCGGCGCCGCGCTCCTGGTCGCCTTCGCCGCCCGCCAGGCCCGCGCCGCGCACCCGCTGCTGCCGCCCCGCGTCGTGCTCGACCGCAACCGCGCCGGCGCCTACCTCACCGTCCTGACCAGCGGCGCCGCGACGTTCGGGGTCTTCCTGTTCCTCGTCTACTACATGCAGGAGACCCTCGGGTACTCGGCGATCAGGTCCGGCTTCGCCATGCTGCCGATGGTGGTGTTCAGCGGGGCGATGGCCAACGTGGGCAACACGAAGCTCCTGCCGCGGTTCGGGCCCAAGCCGATAGTCATCGCCGGGATGCTGCTCAACGCGGCCGGCATGGTGTGGCTGACGAGGATCGACGCGCATTCGGCGTACGCGTCGGCACTGCTCGGCCCGCTCGCGGTGGTGGGCGCCGGCATGGGCCTCGTCTTCGGCATGGTCGCGGCCACCGGCACGTTCGGGGTGGGGCCCCGGGACGCGGGCGTGGCCTCGGCGAGCATCAACACCGGGCAGCAGCTCGGCGGCTCGATCGGCACCGCGCTGCTGAACACGATCGCGGCCAGCGCTGCCACGGCGTACCTGACCGACCACCCGCAGGCCGCGCAGCTCGCCGCGGTGCACAGCTACACCACCGTGTTCTGGTGGTGCGCCGGCCTGTTCGCGACCGGCGCCCTGGTGTGCGGTGCGTTGCTGCGCCGCGGCCCGCTAGGGCGTGGGTAGCGGGACCACCGCGATGCCGGTCTCGACGAGGCTGCCCAGGTAGAGGTGGCCGGCGTGCTCACGGACGCCGGTCACCATGTGGTAGCCGCCCGCGTCCGTCTGCAGGTCGGCGACCACCGCGCCGGTCGGGTCGACGGCCAGCACCCAGGTGGTCCGGGCGGGTGCGGGCTGCAGCGCGGTGGGCAGTGCCCAGACCACCTTGCGCAGCGCGGGGGTACGCGCGTGCAGCCGGTCGAGCGCCGGGTTGCGCGGCGTGGCGAGGGCGATCCAGATGCGGCCGTCGGCGCCGGTCGACAGGTTGTCGGGGAAGCCCGGCAGGTTGTCGACGAGCACGTCGTGCTGCCCAGCATTGGGTCCGGAGAGCCAGACCCGGGTGACCCGGTAGGCGCCGGTCTCCGCCACCGCGACGAACGACCCGTCGGCGGCGAGGGCGACGCCGTTGGCGAACTGCAGCCCGCCGAGGATGACCTCGACCGTGCCGCCCGGGTCCCGGCGGAGAAGCCGCCCGGTGCCGGTGTGCTCCAGGATGTCGGCCCGCCAGTGCGCGAGCCCGTGCCGCTGCGACGAGTCGCTGAAATAGATCGTGCCGTCGGGCGCGACCGCCGCGTTGTCGCACAGCCGGAACCCGTCGGCGAGCACGTCGACCGCCCCGGAGCCGGGGTCGACCCGCAGGAGGCCGCGGTACGCGTCGCTGACGACGAGATCCCCGTCGCCCGACACCTCGACGCCGAGCGGCCGGCCGCCCGTGGACGCGACCACCGCGGGCGGGCCGCCGTCCAGCGAGAGCCGCAGGACCCGGCCGTCCTCGACGCCCGTGTAGAGGTTGCCGTCGGGATGCACCACCACGTCCTCGGGACCGACCGCACCGACCTGCCGGACCGCCGGGGCCGGCATCGGCGGGTCGCTGACCCGCTCGCGCGCCCGCGGCGACGGCACGGGCGGTCGCCAGACAACGGGATCGATGCGCGGACGGCTGCTCATGGACAGACACGCTAGCCCCACAGATCGACCAATGTCACCGCAGTGTCCGGACCGGACCACCGCGGACCTCGGGTCCGGCGGGAGCGACGGTCCGGACCACCGCGGGCCCGGGACCGCCTGATTCTGATCTTTGCAACACCCGCCGCGACAGGCAGGGAAAACAGGGACCACAATTGGCGGGTGCCGGGCTATCGCCGTCAGCTCTACCGCGACGACGCGGTGGTGTTGCGTGTGCAGAAGCTGGGCGAGTCCGACCGGATCATCACGCTGCTCAGCCGGCGGCATGGGCGGCTGCGGGCCGTGGCCCGTGGCGTGCGGCGGACCACCTCCCGGTTCGGGGCCCGGCTCGAGCCGTTCGGCCACGTCGACCTGCAGATCGCCGGCGATCCGAACGGCGGCGGCAGCGGCCTGCACACCGTCAGCCAGGTCGAGGCGATCCAGCTCTACGGCAAGCGGTTCCTCGACGACTACCCCCGCTACACGGCCGCCTCCGCGATCGCCGAGACCGCCGAGCGGCTCACGCCCGTCGAGCGGGAGCCCTCGTTGCGGTTGTTCCTGCTCACACTCGGCGCGATCCGGGCGTTGGCGGCTCGGGAGCACGCCGGGACGCTCGTGCTCGACGCCTACCTGCTGCGCGGCATGGGCGTGGCCGGCTGGGCGCCCGCACTGGCGGAATGTGCGGTTTGTGGCACCCGCGGCATGCACAAGGCGTTCTCCGTGCCGGCCGGCGGGGCGGTTTGTCCGAATTGTCGACCGCCGGGTGCCGCTCACCCTGCCCCCGCCACGCTCGATCTCATGGTCGCCCTCTCGTCCGGTGACTGGCACGTCGCCGACGCGGCCGAGGCCGGGATCCGTCGCGAGTGCAGCGGCCTCGTCGCCGCTCACCTGCAGTGGCACCTCGAGCGCGGGTTACGCTCGCTGCCGCTGGTCGATCGCACGACGGGGGAAGAACAGAAATGATCAGGTCTCGCAGCGCGCGCCGTGAGGTGCGTCCGCCGACGCCGCACGTCTCGGGCGTCCGGCCGCCGCGGCTCCCCGAGGGCAGCCTGCCCAAGCACGTCGCGATCGTGATGGACGGCAACGGCCGCTGGGCCAAGGACCGTGGCCTGCCCCGCACCGCCGGCCACGAGCGTGGCGAGTACTCGCTGTTCGACACCATCGAGGGCGCGATCGAGATCGGGATCCCCTACCTGACCGCGTACGCGTTCTCGACCGAGAACTGGCGGCGCTCGCCGGAAGAGGTCCGCTTCCTGATGGGCTTCAACCGCGACGTCATCCGGCGCCGTCGGGACCAGCTCGTGGACCTCGGCGTGCGGGTCGTCTGGTCCGGCCGGGCCGGGCGGCTCTGGAAGAGCGTGATCTCCGAGCTGCAGACGGCGGAGGAGATGTCCCGCGGCAACTCGAAGCTGACGCTGCAGTTCTGCGTCAACTACGGCGGCCAGGCCGAGATCGCCGACGCCGCGGCCGCGATCGCCCGCGACGCCATGGCCGGCAAGGTCGACCCCGACCGCATCTCCGAGAAGACCATCCAGCGCTATCTCTACCACCCCGAGGTGCCCGAGGTGGACATGTTCCTGCGGCCCTCGGGCGAGCAGCGCACCTCGAACTTCATGCTCTGGCAGTCCGCGTACGCCGAGCTGGTCTTCCTCGACACCCTCTGGCCCGACTTCGACCGGCGCCACCTCTGGTACGCCTGCGAGCTGTTCGCCAAGCGCGACCGCCGCTTCGGTGGTGCGATCCCGAACCCGATCGCGCCGCCGCCGTTGGAAACGCCCTAGCGCGGGCCCGTGGCGGCGGTGTACCGTCGTCGCATGCGTTACTGATGCCCTCAGGGATTCTGTGTGCCGGTCTGCCGCGTCGTCGGCAGTCTTCGAGCGCCCGGGGCGTCATTCCTATTTTCCGTGGTACGCCGCCGGGCATCCGTCTGTTCTCCATTCGTGAGCGGAGGCCTTCGCATGCCTGCATCCGAAAAGTTCACCGTCGATCTGTCCGCTGTGGAGCTGCCCGACCTCGACCTGGGCGGCAACCGCGAGGCGCGGCGGGGCAAGTCCCCGTCGCACCGCGGCCACGACCGCGCCGTGCCGTCCACAAAGGGCGGTCGCGGCAAGCCGGCCGCGCAGCCGAAGCGCTACGCCTTCCGGCGGGCCTGATCCGACAGAGGAGGGGAACCCCGCGCGGGTTCCCCTCCTCTTCACAAGCGGGGCCAGGGCCGGCGCAGGTCGAGCGCGTAGAAAACCTTGTCGTAGCGCAGATGCCCGACCGCGACGAAGTCGACCAGGCGGCCGTACTCGTTGAAGCCGAGCGTGCGGTAGAGCGCCAGCGCGCGCTCGTTGTCGCCGCGCGCGTCGAGGGTGAGCACCTCGATGCCGGCCTTGCGGGCGCTGGCGACCAGGCCCTCGGTCAGCGCGCGCCCGATGCCGCGGCCCTGGTGACCCGCCGCGACCGCGACCCGCTCGAGGTCCGCGTGCGGGCGGTGGGTCTGGCGCTGGTAGCGGCGCCAGTAGCCGAGCCCCACGACCGTGCCGTCGTCGTGGGCGACCAGGAGAGCCGACTCGCCGGTCGCGACGCCCTCGACCAGCTCCGTCAGCAGGTCGCGGACCTCGCCCTGGGCCGGCGGGAGCGCCCAGCCCAGCGCCGCCCCGGACGACACCAGGTCCTGCAGGATCTTGTGGGCCGGCGGCGCGAGCGCCGTTGCCTCCACCGGATCCGTCACTTCCGCCAGCCGTACACCCATCGCCCACCGCCTCGTCTAGGTGGGTGACATTAGCCGAGAACGGGCCGGAACGTATCCGTCGCGATGCTCACCGTGAGGATGGCTCCCGTGAGCAGGACCGCGCCGAGCACGAACAGCCAGTCCGCGCGGGTGAAGCGTTGCTCGCGGGCGTGCGTACGCGGCATGCCGCTGTCGAAGCCCCGCGCGTCCATCGCGGTCGCCAGCCGGGTGCCGCGCCGGATCGCGCCGACCAGCAGCGCGAACAGCATCGAGGCGAACAGCCGGGCCGCCGCGACCGGGTTGCCGCCGGCGTCTATGCCGCGCGCCCGGCGGGCCATCCGCAGCGCCTGCCACTCCTGCCCGAGCAGTGGCACGAGCCGGAACGCGGCCAGCGTGCCGATCGCGAACCGGGCCGGCGCCTTGGCGTTCTGCACGAGCGCGTCGGCCAGGTCGGTGGGATCCGTGGTGGTGAACACCATGATGCCGGGCAGTGCGAGCGCGACCAGCCGCAGCGCCAGCCCGAGGGCGACGGTCAGCACGCCCGTCGTCACGTCCAGCGCGCCGATCCCGAACACCGTGTCGCCGCCGCGGTTGGCGCCGAACAGGATCGTCGTCAGCACGATGCCGAACACCGACAGCAGCAGCGGCCAGCCGCGGCGCAGCAGGGTGCCGTAGCGGACGCCGAACAGCGGCAGCAGGACCAGCTCGGCCGCGATCGCCAGCGCCGGGGTCAGCGGGTCCAATGTGGTCAGCACGCCGACCGCGAACACCGTTGCGGCAACGAGCTTCGCGACGGGGTTGCGGCGGGCGAGCGGCGCGCTCGAGCGCACCATCACCGCGGCCATCGTCATAGCGCCAGCCTCTGGTCGGCCAACGCGTCGACGAAGGCGGGGTCGTGGGTCACCGTCAGCACGCCGTGGCCCTCGTCGCGCAGGTCGGCCAGCAGGGCCACCAGCTCGATCCAGGTGCGCCGGTCCTGGCCGAAGGTCGGCTCGTCGAGCAGCAGCAGGCGCGGCGCCGCGGCCAGTGCCGTCGCGACGCTCAGGCGCCGGGCCTCACCACCGGAGAGGGTGTACGGGTTGGCCCGCGCGAGATGGTCGAGGTGCAGCCTGGCCAGCAGCTCGTCGACGACCTGCGGTGACCGCCCGCCGACCGCCAGCTCGCCGCGGACGGTCGAGGCGACGAACTGGTGCTCCGGGTCCTGGAAGACCGAGCCGATCCGGGCGGTCAGGTCGGCGGCACGCCAGCGGTGCGGCGGGCGGGCGGCGTCGGCGCCGGCCAGGACGGACGACGCGACGACCCGGCCGGCCGTGGGCTTGAGCAGGCCGCCGAGGAGCAGGGCCAGCGTGGACTTGCCGGCGCCGTTGGGACCGAGGACGGCGAGCGCCTCGCCGGTGCGCACCGACAGGTCCGTCGGCGCGAGCCGCGGCGCCAGCGCGACCCGGTCGGCGGTGACGAGCACCTCGCCCGGCGGGGCGACCGCCCGGCGGGGAGCGGGCAGCGGCCGGCCCGGCACCCAGATCCCGTCGGCCGCCAGCGCCGCGCCGTGCTCACCGAACACCCGCTGCGGCGGGCCCTCCGCGCGGACGCCGCCGCCGGGTTCGAGCACGACGACCCGGTCGACGAACGACACGACCTCGTCGAGCCGGTGCTCGACCATGATGACCGTGGTGTCCCGGCTCAGCGCCTGGCGCAACGAGGCGCGGACCAGGTCGGCGCCCGCCGGGTCGAGGTTCGCGGTCGGCTCGTCGAGCAGCAGCAGGTCGGGCCGCAGGGCGAGGGCACCGGCGAGGGCCAGCCGCTGCTGCTCACCGCCGGAGAGGGCGTGGGTCTCGCGGTCGAGCGGGTAGCCGAGGCCGACGGCGTCGAGCGCCTCGGCGACCCGCGGCCAGATCTCGTCGCGGGGTACGCCCCGGTTCTCCAGCCCGAACGCGACGTCGTCGCCGACCCGGGACATCACGAGCTGGGTCGCCGGGTCCTGGAACACGATGCCGACCCGCTCCCGGGCCTTGCGGGTGTCGAGCCCGTCGATCTCCGCGGTGCCCTCCCGCTCGCCGGAGTCGTCGGCGAGCAGGCCGGCCAGCGCGGCGAGCAGGGTGCTCTTGCCCGCGCCGGACGGGCCGAGCAGGAGCACCCGCTCGCCCCGCTCCACGCGCAGGTCGATCCCGCGTACCGCCCAGGCCTTGCGGCCGGCGTGCCGCCAGCCGAAGCCGCGGAGTTCGACGGCGCTCAAGGGTCAGACCGCCGCGCGTTCGCGGCCGGCCGGGAACCGGTCCAGCGCCCCGGTGTTGACCAGGGCCCGGGTCAGCGCCCACCCCCCGAAACCGGCGATGACCACCGAGCTGGCCGCGGTGATCGCGAGGTACGGGATGCCGAATCTGCCCCACGAGTTGCCCGGGTACCAGTAGAGGACGTCGTAGAGCGCGGCGACGAGGCCCGCGACCCCACCGGCCAGGGCGGCCACCGGGAGTCGGTAGACCCGGTAGGCGAACAGGGCGAAGACCAGCTCCGCGCCGAGCCCTTCGAGCGGGCCTTGCAGGACGAGCGTCCAGCCCCAGGTCGTGCCGAAGGCGACCGAGACCAGCGCGGCCACCGTCTCGGTGAACAGGGCGGCGCCGGGCTTGCGGATGACCAGCGCGCCGAGCACGGCCGGCAGCAGCCAGACGCCGTAGAGCAGCGTGCGCGCGGGCAGGGGGATCGCGTCGGCGGGACCGTTGTAGAGCAGGCCCCAGGCCCAGAAGACGACGCCGAACGCGACGCCCAGGACGGCGGCGACGACGATGTCGACCGTACGCCAGCGGTTGTTGGTGTTGCTCATCGTGCACTGACCTCCCAGTTCGGTGAACCAGGAGAAGACGCACGCCATGTCCTGGGTCGGACATGGCGCGGCTGGAGAAGACCGAACTCCCTGCGCTGGCATTACCCAGATCAGGTTCGAGGGTCTGCGGATTGTCCCGCACTCTCAGCGCTGTGCGCTCCCCTGTCGGATGTGAAGTTGTCTCTGCAGGCTAACACCGGTCCCGGGCGGTACGCTCGCGCCCATGCGGATCGAGGTGCGCGGGCTGACGTTCGAGGCCACCGAGGGAGGTCCGCCCGGCGGGCCCGTGGTGATCCTGCTGCACGGCTTCCCGGCCAACCGGCACGGTTGGGACGATGTGACGCCCTTCCTCAACGCGGCCGGGTTCCGGACCTACGCGATCGACCAGCGCGGCTACTCGCCGGGCGCGCGGCCGCTCGGGGTCGACGCGTACCGGGCGGAAGAGTGCGTTCTGGACGCGGTGGCGTTCGTCGACGCGCTGGCCGGCGGTCGCGCGGACATCGTCGGTCATGACTTCGGCGCACTGGTGTCGTGGCAACTCGCGGCCGCTCATCCGGAGCGCGTGCGGTCGCTGACCGCGGTCTCGGTGCCGCACCCGGCGGCGTTCGGGCAGGCGCTGCTCACCGACCCGGACCAGCAGCAGCGGTCGTCCTACATCGACCTGTTCCGGACGGTCGGCAAGGCCGAGCACGTGCTGTCCCGCGACGGGGGCGCCGGGCTGCGCAAGATGCTGGCCGGGGTCGGTGCACGCATCGACGTGTACGCGGAACCGCTGCTCGAGCCGGGTGCGTTGACGGCGACGCTCAACTGGTACCGCGCCCTGGTGATCGAGGACCTGGTGAAGGTGGGCCCGGTGGCGCGCCCGACGACCTACGTGTGGGGCGAGCGGGACATCGCGGTCGGCACGGCCGCGGCGTTCGCGGCGGGCGACCACGTGACCGGCGACTACCGGTTCCTGGCGCTGCCCGGCGTCGACCACTGGGTGACCGAAGCGCAGCCCGACGTGCTGGCCCAGGCGATCCTGGCCCGGATCGGGTCGGCGTCGTGAGCAACCACCCGTCGTCGGTCGACGACCGGCTGCCGCACACCCGGTCGTCTCTCGCCGCGGACCTGCTGGCGCTCGGTGTGCGCCCGGGTTCGACGCTGCTCGTCCACGCGTCGCTGAAGCCGGTGGGCTACATCGCGGGCGGCCCGCACGCGCTGGTGCTCGCGCTGCGGGACGCGCTGGGCCCGGACGGCACGCTCGTGGTGCCGACCCACACGCCGGACAATTCGGACCCGGCTGTGTGGCAGAACCCGCCCGTACCCCAGGAATGGTGGCCGGTCATCCGCTCGCACATGCCCGGCTTCGACCCGTCGGTGACGCCGAGCCGCTGGATGGGCGCCGTGGCGGAGGTGGTCCGCACGTGGCCGGGCGCGCAACGCAGCGACCACCCGCAGGTGTCGTTCGCGGCGCTGGGCCGCCTGGCGACGGAGGTGGTCTACGGCCAGCCGCGCGCGGGGATGCTCGGTCCGGACTCGCCGCTGGGCAAGATCTACGGCCTGGACGGCGATGTGCTGCTGCTGGGCGTCGGCCACGACTCGAACACGTCACTGCACCTGGCGGAGTACCGGCAGCCGGACGCACCGACCGCCCGCCTCGGCGCCGCGGTCCAGACCCCGGACGGCGACCGGGAATGGGTCTGGTGGGAGGACATCGACCTGGACGAGGGCGACTTCGAGCTGCTGGGCGCGGACTTCGAGGCCACGGGCGCGGCCCAGATGGGCCGGGTCGGGGGCGCGATGTCACGCCTGATGTCCCAACGCGCGGCGGTGGACTTCGCGGACCGGTGGATGACGGAGAACCGCAAGTAGCACTTTGTTCAGCCGACCATGTCGACCTCGGTCATCCCGTCGGCATGCCCGGGCGGCCACTGCACCAGTTCGATCCGGTTGCCGTCGGGGTCGGTGACCCAGGCGGTCAGGAACTCCGTCGAGCCATCGGGCGACGAGGGTTCCTCGACCTCGATGCCGCCGGCGGCGAGCCGCTCGACCGTGTCGGCCATGGACGCGACCTGGACGACGAAGTGGTTGAGCCGATTGCCGCCGGGCGGGGTCGCGTGGTCGTGCACGAGCTCGATGGTCACGAAATCATCGTTCGGCAACCGAATCATCGTGAGACTGCCGAACGCCGTCTCGGGCACGGTCCCCAACACGCGGTAACCCAGGCCGGTGTAGAAGGCGAGCGACCGGTCAAGGTCAGCAACCCGCAACCCGAAGTGCAAGGTCCTCATCGCGTACGCATCGCGTGGCATGCCACCAGGGTCGCACTGTCCATTGCGCACCTGGAGCAGCCAGCCTTTCGTAGCGGCTGATCCGCCCGTTCGTTCGACCCGTGCGCCGAGCTAGTGGATCTTGGCCAGCCCCTTGAGCACATACGCTCGCCCAGCGCCCCGCGGCTGGACGGCCGGGTGCCGCTTCATCGGACAAGGATGTCGGGATTCATGGCTTTTGTAAGCGCACTGATCGTGCTCGTTGTGTTGATCGCGGGAGGCCTGACCTTTCGAGCCAAGCGTCGCCGGCGCGACCCGTTGGCGGCCGAGCACCACGCCGAACTGAAAGTGGCTCGGAAGGGCCTGCGTGAGGCGGAGAAAGCTCGCAACGACGCGATCAGGAATGCTCAGAGATCCCTCAGAAGCGCCGAGCGGGCCCATGCGAAGCAGGTTCGCCAGGCCCAGTCGGCACTCTCGGAGGTCACGAATCCGGATGGCAAGAGGATCGGCAGCTATGGCGGCGTCAAGCTCCACGAACTGGCCGTCCACACGCCGAACGGGCGCGGTGACCTCATCGGCGCGAGCGCGACGGTCGACACGGCCGGAAACCTCGTATTGAGCAAGCGACCGACCTTGACCCGGATGGCCGCGGGCGGGTTGCTGCTCGGCCCCCTCGGTGCGCTCGGCTCGCTGGCGTTCCAGAAGACGAAGAAGCACGACGCGCGTGAGCTGTACCTGCTCATCGAGACGCCCGATCTCGCCAGCGTCGTGAAGTGCCCCGCCGACGAGGGCCTGAAGGCGCGCTCGTTCGCCGCGAAGATCAACACTGCGGCGAAGCAGGCCGAGGCGATCGCAGCCGCCCGGCCCGGGCAGATCCAGGAAGCGCGGAAAACGCTGGCGTCCGCCGAAGCGGACACCGCCGCAGTCGAGTCGGCTCGTGCGGAGCTCGCCCAGGTCGAGGGCGACACCGTCCTGTCCGAGCACGTCGAGGTGGCGCAGGCACGATTGCTCGCACTCGAAGCGGCGCGGCCGAGCGGACAGTTGGCGTTGCCCGCGCCTGCGACCGACGACGGCCCGGCAAAGAGCGGTGACGCGTCGCCCTGACCGGTCGTTCGTCGAGGTCGCATCCTTTCCCGACCTCGACGAAGGGTTTCCGGTCAGCCGCCCAGGCCGTAGCGTTCGCGGGCCTCGCGGACGCTCCGGTCACGGGCGCAGGCCGTAGCGATACCGAGCCGCGGTCCCTCCCGCCCAGCCGCCCAGGCCGTAGCGATCCCGAGCCGCGCGGACCCTACCGCTCAGCCAGCCAAGCCATAGCGATCCCGAGCCGCGCGAACCGTTCCGGTCAGTCGTCCAGGCCGTACCGCTCCCGGGCCTCGCGGACCGTTTCCGGCTTGATTTCGCCTCGCCGGGCCAGGGCCGCCAACGCCGCGACCGCGATCGACTCCGGGTCCACGCCGAAGTGGCGGCGGGTCGCTTCGCGCGTGTCCGACAGGCCGAAGCCGTCCGTGCCGATCGAGTGCCAGTCCTGTGGGACCCACTGCGCGATCTGGTCCGGGACCGCGCGCATCCAGTCGCTGACCGCCAGCACCGGGCCCGGTTCGCCGTCCAGGACCCGCGTCACGTAAGGCACCCGGTCCTCGCCCTTCAGGGCCGCCGCGTCGCAGGACAAGGCGTCACGGCGCAGCTCGGTCCAGGATGTTGCCGACCAGACGTCCGCCGCTACGCCCCAGTCCGACGCCAGCAACCGCTGCGCGTCCAGAGCCCAGTGGATCGCCGTGCCCGAGGCCAGGAGTTGCAGGCGCGGGGCCTCCGCGAGGTCGGCTGTGCGGAACCGGTACAGGCCCTTCACGATGCCCTCCTCCACACCGGCGGGCATCGCCGGTTGGATTTTGGGCTCGTTGTAGACCGTCAGGTAGTAGAAGACGTCCTCCGCGTGTGGGCCGTACATCCGGCGTAGTCCATCTCGGACGATCACCGCCAGCTCGTAGGCGAAGGCCGGGTCGTACGACACCGCCGCCGGGTTCGTCGACGCGATCAGGTGCGAGTGGCCGTCCGCGTGCTGGACGCCCTCGCCCGTCATCGTCGTGCGGCCCGCCGTCGCGCCGATCAGGAAACCGCGGCCCAGTTGGTCCGCGAGCGCCCACATCTGGTCCGCGGTCCGCTGCCAGCCGAACATCGCGTAGAAGATGTAGAACGGGATCATCGGCTCGCCGTGCGTGGCGTACGCCGTGGCCGCCGCGGTGAAGTCGGCCATCGAGCCGGCCTCGGTGATGCCCTCGTGGAGGATCTGGCCGTTCGTGGCTTCCTTGTAGTAGAGCAACATGTCGCGGTCGACCGGGTCGTAGGCCTGTCCGACCGGCGAGTAGATGCCGTTGCCGGGGAAGAGCGACTCCATCCCGAACGTGCGCGCCTCGTCCGGCACGATCGGCACCCACCGCCGGCCCGTCTCCGGGTCCCGCATCAGGTCCTTGACCAGCCGGACGAACGCCATCGTCGTGGCGATCTCCTGGTTGCCGGAGCCCTTCGCCAGCGCCTCGAACGTCATCCGCAGGTACACCGGGCAGATGGACACCGGCAGCTGCCTCGACTTCGCGACCGCGTACCAGGACCTCATCGTCACGAAGGGAACGCCCCGTGAC